>JASHVQ010000150.1 GCA_030044485.1 Methylovirgula sp.
CGTTTGCCGGAATGGTTCGGGGCGCTGACGACGCCTTCCTTTTCCATGCGCTCGACCAGAGAGGCGGCTTTGTTGTAGCCGACCGACAGGCGGCGCTGCACGTAGCTCGTCGAAACTTTCTTGTCGCGCAGCACGATGGCGACGGCGCGGTCGTAGAGATCGCCGCCTTCTTCGCCCTCCCCGCCGCTCGAGAAGCCATCACTCGCCTCTTCATCCGACTCCTCTTCGGTGACGATCGCATCGAGATATTCCGGCTGGCCCTGGCTCTTCAAATGCGCCACGACTTTTTCGACCTCCTGGTCGGAGACGAAAGGCCCGTGCACGCGAATGATCCGTCCGCCGCCGGCCATGTAGAGCATGTCGCCTTGGCCGAGCAATTGTTCGGCGCCTTGCTCGCCGAGTATGGTGCGGCTGTCGATCTTCGACGTCACCTGGAAGGAAACGCGCGTCGGGAAATTCGCCTTGATCGTGCCGGTGATGACGTCGACCGAGGGGCGCTGCGTCGCCATGATGAGATGGATGCCGGCGGCGCGCGCCATCTGCGCCAATCTTTGGATCGCCCCTTCGATGTCCTTGCCCGCGACCATCATCAGGTCGGCCATTTCGTCGACGATGACGACGACATAGGGCAAGGGCGAGAGTTCCATCTCCTCGCGTTCGTAGATGGCTTCCCCCGTCTCACGGTCGAAGCCGGTCTGCACGGTGCGCGAAATGCCGCGGCCCTTGGCGGCGGCTTCGGCAATGCGGCTGTTGAAGCCGTCGATGTTGCGAACGCCGAGCTTCGACATTTTCTTGTAGCGGTCCTCCATCTCGCGCACCGCCCATTTGAGCGCGACGACCGCTTTCTTCGGATCGGTAACGACCGGGGTCAGCAGATGCGGGATACCGTCGTAGACGGAGAGTTCGAGCATCTTCGGATCGACCATGATGAGCCGGCATTGGTCGGGCCGCAGCCGATAGAGAAGCGAGAGGATCATCGTATTGATGGCGACCGACTTGCCGGAGCCGGTCGTGCCGGCGACCAGCAAATGCGGCATGCGGTCGAGGTCGACGATGATCGGCTCGCCACCGATCGTTTTGCCGAGCGCGATGGCCAGCTTGTGCTTGGTGTTCTCGAAATCCTGCGAGGCGAGGAGTTCGCGCAGGAAGACCATTTCGCGGCGCTGGTTCGGCAGTTCGATGCCGATGACGTTGCGGCCCTGGACGACGGCGACGCGCGCCGAGACGGCCGACATGGAGCGCGCGATGTCGTCGGCGAGGCTGATGACGCGCGCCGATTTGATGCCCGGCGCCGGTTCGAGTTCGTAGAGCGTGACGACCGGGCCGGGCCGCACATTGATGATCTCGCCCTTGACGCCGAAATCTTCGAGCACGCCTTCGAGAAGGCGCGCGTTCTGCTGCAAGGCTTCTTCCGAAATGCGGCCGCCGACCGGCCGCTTCGGCTCGCTCAACATCAAAAGCTGCGGCAGCTGATATTTGCCTTGCGAGAAACGGTCGAGCATCGAAGGCTGGACTTCGCGCGCCAGACGCTGACCGCTCTTCAGCGTGCCGACGCCCGGCGTAATGCGGCTCTTGGCATCGCCGAGCGCGGCGGATTGAGCGGCGGCGCGCGCCGCGGGCGGCGCATAGGTGCTCGCATCGAAGAAACCGGAATCGAAATTCGGATCTTCGCGCAGAAAACGCTGATCGAGCGCCGGGCCGACGCGCCGCGCCGCGTCTTGCCAAGGCGCGGGCGTTGGCCGCACGCGCTTGCGCGTGTGCCTCGTCAAAGCGCGGGCGAGCGCCGATTTCAAGCTGAGGAGGGCATGGATCGCGGCGCCGACCAGAACGAGCACGAGATTCGGATCGCCGGCGCTATCTTCGTCCTCGCCGCCGCGCGGCGCCTCCTCCTCTTCGTCGTCGACGAGATGGGCTTCCAGCCGCGCATTGCCGACGCAGGCGCTCAACGCCAGGATCGCCACCGCCGCAAAGACAATGGCGAGAAGGAACATGAGCGCCGCGTGGCCGCCGAATACTTGGCGCGGCAGGAACAATATGGCATCGCCCAACACGCCGCCGAGGCCGCTGGGCAGAGGCCAGCGGCTTGTCACCGGGAGAATGGCGGCAAATCCCGCGCTCGCCAGTCCGCCGATGAGCCAGAGCGCAAGGCGCCGGCCGATTCGCTCGAGGCGCCGCGACGTGACGAGCCGCCAGCCGAGAATAGCGAGCGGCGCCAGCAAGGCGACGGCCGCAAGCCCGAGCATCTGCATGACGAGATCGGCGGTGACGGCCCCGGGCACGCCCAGCAGATTGCGCACCGGCCCGTCGGTTGCGTGGTTGAGGCTTGGGTCTTCGACCGACCAGCTGAGCAGCGCGAGCGCCAGCGCGCCGCTGACCGTGACCAGCGCGATCCCGGTTATTTCCGCGGCGCGCCGCACGGCGAAAGCGCGCAGCGGATCGGGGATGCGATCCAGGGCCGAGAAGCTGGTCGTCGTCCGCATTGGGTGCGCCTGAGTGACCGCTCCGGTCGAAATCGACCAGGCGAACGCGCAGCGACCTGCGCGACCGGCGATCGGCCTCAGGCTAAAGAAGCGTGGTTAAGGCGGATTTAAGCGAAAGAGACCCTGAAAATGCGCTGCGTGCTCGGCTATGGGCTTGCTGGAAAAGGGATTTCGGAACGGAATCTCAAATCGCGTCCGGGCCTTTCTCGCCCGTTCGGATGCGCACCACTTCGTCGAGCGGGCTGACGAAGATCTTGCCGTCGCCAATCTCGCCCGTCCGCGCCGCGGAGGTGATGGCCGCAATCGTCCGATCGACGAGTTCGGAAGCGATCGCCACCTCGACCTTGAGTTTGGGAAGAAAGTTCACGGCATATTCGGCGCCGCGGTAGATTTCCGTATGCCCCTTCTGGCGGCCGTAGCCCTTGACCTCGCTCACCGTCATGCCATGCACGCCGAGCGAGGTGAGCGCGTCCCTGACTTCGTCGAGCTTGAACGGTTTGATGATCGCCGTCACAATTTTCATCTTGCCCTCCCCGCGGGCGTGACCAGGCCCCCCTCTTGGTCATCTGTCGAACATGCATGGTCAGACCGGCTTGGAAGCAAGCGATGGGCCAGCACCTGGGCCGTTGACGAATTGTTCGCTGGTCCAGCGGCTTAGGACCGGGACGCTTCCGCTTCACGTGCGGCGCAGGCGAATCAATCCTTCCTGCGCCACCGAAGCGATGAGGCGAGCGTCGCGCGCGAAGAGAAGACCGCGCGTCAGCCCGCGCGCGCCGCTCGAATTCGGGCTGTCCTGCGCATAAAGCAGCCAGTCATCGGCGCGAAACGGACGGTGGAACCAGAGCGCATGGTCGAGGCTCGCCACCTGCAGCTCCGGTTCGAAGATCGTGCGCCCGTGCGCGACGAGCGCCGTGTCGAGAAGCGTCATATCGGAGACATAGGCGAGGACGGCGCGATGTATGGCCGTATCGTCCGGCAGCCGGCCGCTGGCGCGAACCCACACATATTGGGCCGGCGTCGCGAGCTTGTGCCCGAGATAATGGGCGAGATCGACGGGGCGGATTTCGATGGGCCGCTCCTGCGAGAACCAGCGGCGCATCGGCTCTGGAAACATGCCGCCGAATTGGGCATAAAGCTCGGCCTCGCTGGGCAAATCCTCGGGCGCGGGGACGTCGGGCATGGGAAAAGCGTGGTCAAGTCCCTGTTCTCTGACCTGAAAAGAGGCAGAAAGGGCGAAAATCGCCCGGCCATGCTGAATGGCGATGCAGCGGCGCGTGGTGAAGCTCCCGCCGTCGCGGATACGGTCCACCTCATAGAGGATGGGCACCGCCGGATCGCCCGGCAAAAGGAAATAGGCGTGCAGGGAATGCGGTTCGCGCCCGGCGACGGTGCGCATCGCCGCAACCAGCGCCTGGGCGATCACCAGTCCGCCGAAGACGCGTTGCCAACCGACCTGCGGACTATGGCCGCGAAACACGTTCTGCTCGATCTGTTCGAGATCGAGAATGTTGAGAAGATCGTCGATGGCGCCCGGCATAGCGCCGTCAGTCGTCGAGCCGGCGTGCCTCTTCCGGCAGCATGATCGGAATGCCGTCGCGGATCGGATAGGCGAGCTTGGCGGCGCGGGAAATTAGCTCCTGCTGCTTAGCGTCGTATTCGAGGGTCGTCTTGGTCAAGGGACAGACGAGAATTTCGAGAAGCCGCGGGTCGATGCGCGAGGCTTCGCTCTCGCCGGATTTCGGCTCTTTGTCGGTCATGTATGCCGGTCCTCGCTCATTGCAGCGGCCTCGACGCGCCTTTGGCGCGCGCCAGCTCGACTTCGGTGATTGCCACAAGAACTTCGGCGCGGCGCTTGAGATTGGGCGCTTCGAGCAAGGCCTGTTTCTCGCGCGGGCCATAGGGGCTCAGCATCGAGAGCGCGTTGACGAGCGCCTCGTTCGGCGCCTCGCGAATGCTCTGCCAGTCGATCTGCAAATCGTTTGCATCGGCGAATTCGCGCAAGGTTTTTAGAACGCTGTCGCGATCCACGGCGTCTTCGCCGGCGCGCGGCGTGAAGTCGGACGCAAAGCCCGAAAAATCGACGCGGCATTGACGATAGGGGGTCGAGACGGCGGCCTCCTCGAGGATGCGGAAACGCGCGATTCCCGTGAGCGTGACGAGATAGCGCCCGTCGCCCGTCTCGGCGAATTGCGTGATGCGCCCGGCGCAGCCGATCGGCGCCAGCGCCGGCGCGGCTTCGTCCGCCGCCGGCTGGATGAGGCCGATGACCCGCTCGCCGCGCAACGCGGCCTCGACCATCGCCAGATAGCGCGGCTCGAAAATGTTGAGCGGCAGCTGGCCGCGCGGCAGGAGCAAGGCGCCGGCCAGCGGAAAGACCGGGATCAGGCTCGGAACTTGCTCCGGCCCGAGATAGGGAATGTTGATGCTCATTGCTTCATCCCCTTTTCATCCCTTTGCTTCATCCCCTTTTCATCCCTTTGGGTTTTGCGCCTCGCTCAAGCAAACAATAAGGCGGAAAGCCTGCGCCGCGCCGCGACCGTCGCCGGATCCATGTTGCCCCAAGCCTCGAAGAATTGCAGCAATTGCTTGCGCGCCGAAGCCTCGTTCCATTCGCGGTCGCGTTTGATGATTTCGAGCAGCGCATCCGCCGCCTCGTCGCGCCGCCCGCGCGCGTTGAGGGCTATGGCGAGATCGTAGCGGGCCTGATGATCCGTTTGTTCCGCCGCAACGCGGCGAGCGAGTTCGGCGACGTCGCCGACCGAGGCCGCCTGCAGGGCATTTTCGAGCGCGGCGCGCGCCGCGGCGAGCGCGGGGTCGCGCTCCGTGCCGACCGGCGCTTGCTTGAGCAGGGCTTCGGCGGCCGTAAGCTCGCCCATGGCGACGGAGCTTTTGGCGAGCCCGCCAAGCGCGGCGAGATCGGATGGGTCGTCCTTGAGCAGCGCCGCGAAAATTTCCGCCGCCGCGGCGGCCTCGCCGCGCCCCAGCGCCGCCTCCGCCTCTTCGCGCAAATTGCGGTCGGCGAGCGGGCCGACGAGCCGCTCGATGAAGCCGCGGATCTGGCTCTCCGGCAAGGCGCCGACGAAGCCGTCGATCGGCTGCGATTTCTGGAAGGCGACGACGGCGGGGATGGAGCGCACGCCGAGCCTTGCGGCGATTTGCGGATGCTCGTCGATGTTCATGGTGACGAGCTTCACTTTCCCGCTCGACGATTTGACGAGTTTTTCGAGGATGGGCGTCAACTGCTTGCAGGGCTCGCACCAAGGCGCCCAGAAATCGACGAGCACCGGCTGGCGCGCCGATTCGGCAAGCACGTCGGCGGCGAAGCTCGCCGTCGTCGCCGCCTTGACGAGCGCCGCCGCGCCTTGATCTTCAAGCTTGTCCGCAACTTGCGCCATGCCGATACTTTCGCTGTTGCCGAAGCCCGCGCAAACTAGGCTGCGCGCCGCGGATTTCCCAGACGAAAATGGCGGCGGCGGCGCGAAATCGCAACCGCCGGGCGGCGAATTTTGCGCCGCGGGTCGCCAATTTAGGTTACCCGCGCTTCTGCGACGCCAGGGGCGCGGCGCAAGCGGCCCGGGGCGCGAACGCGATTTGCAATAGGCAGGGCTTTGCGGCATAACCGCGGGCCGCGGCCAGGCCGCTCGGGATGCGGGTGTAGCTCAGGGGTAGAGCACAACCTTGCCAAGGTTGGGGTCGAGGGTTCGAATCCCTTCGCCCGCTCCAAAGTCCGGCTCCAAAATCGAATGGGCGGACTTTCGCCCGCTCGCCTCGGCCCAAGTCCGAACTGGCATGCTTCTTAGCGGGTGGCTGCGTTAAATCCCTGCCCGTGCACGCTGCACAGAAGGGCGGCGCGATTGGCAGGCGTCGACGTGCATCCCTGATTTGCGGGCGTGGGCGCCGCGAGGCTGGCCAGCCACAGCATCAGGATGAATGCCAAAATGCCGGCAACGGGTATCTCTGGCGGCACGATATGCGCCGCGTGCCACGGCAGGCTGCGAACCGATCTCATGTGATCCTCCAATCTAGGAACCTGCGCGGCAATTTGGGAAGGAAGGCATAAAGAATCGATGCGCTTCGAGGTCTTGCCGAATATAGACGCCATAGTTTCGCAGCGCATGGTTACAAGCGCCGGCAATCATTAATCAATCGCATCCCATAGCCGGCCGGCCTCGCCTTGCGCTTCGTCCGGGCAGACGGCATAAGCTCGGCTTACCTTGGGGAATGCCGTTGCCTATGATCGCCTTTCTCACCAGCCAGCCGCTTTGGGTCTCGGGCCTCATCGTCGTCGGGCTGACGACGCTGATCTCGATGTGCGCGCCGCCGCTCGTGCGCCGCTTCGTGAAGCTCGAAAAGCTCGAGCCCAACAACGAAGTCGCCGGCTTCAAATTCGCCACCGTCGGCGTGCTCTATGCCGTCTTTCTGGCTTTCGCGATCATTCTCGTCTGGCAGAAATACAGCGATGCCGAAGCAACCGTCGTCAAAGAGGCGGGCGCGGCGGCGACGCTCTATCATCTCTCGCCGGGGGTCGGCGCGGCGCCGGGGGCGACGCTGCGCGCCTCGCTCACCAATTATCTCAAGGTTGTCATTGCCGAAGAATGGCCGGCTATGGAACACGGCCGCGAAAGCAATTCGGCCCATGAGGCGCTCAAAGGAGTCTATTCCGCGGTTCTGGCGGCCGATGGTCCCGATCTGCGCGACAGCGCGCTCATGGCGGAGATTTTCTATCAGCTCGACCAGATGACGCAGGCAAGGCGCGCCCGGCTTCTCGCGGCGGAAGGCTTTGTGCCGTCCATCGTGTGGATCGTGCTCTTTGGCGGCGCCGCCTTGACGATCGCCTTTGCGAGCTTCTTCGGCAGCCGCAACTTGCGCGCGCAGACGATCATGATGGGCCTTTTGTCGATTCTCGTCTTCGCCGAACTGCTGATCGTGGTTGCTATCGATTATCCGTTCACCGGAACCGTCAAAGTCGATCCCCGGGCTTTCACCGAAGTGCTGATCGATCACGCCAAATGAGTTGCACGATCAGCTTTCG
>JASHVQ010000151.1 GCA_030044485.1 Methylovirgula sp.
GCCGAGCGGCCCGCAACCGGCCAGCGTCCCGGCATCGTGACCGAGAGCCCTGCTGTCGGGCGCTTCCAGGGCGCCGACCAGCCGGGCCCCGTCGGTCGCGGCGATGAGATTGATGAGCGCGCCGCCCATGCGGCCGGCCGCCCCGGCCACGATGAGCCGCATGTCGCCCATGGGACGCTCTCCTTGCGCTGGCGCGAGGCCGTCTATAAAGGCCGCCGCTCCGATTGAAAAGTTTCAGCCGACCTTAAGCTATCGTCATGCACGGGTCACATGGGGGCGCTAGCGTCCAGGCGACCAGGGAAGCGCGCTCGGCCTAAGCCGCGCATGCGAGCCGGATGTACGTTCGCTTGTGGCGCTCGCCCTCGGTCACTGTAGCGTGCGCGTAGGCGTATCCCCCATCGAGACCGCGTTGGTTCCGCGTCCTGACCGCAGGCTCCAATCTTGCGAAAATGCTGGGTTTTCGTCGGATCGGAGCAGGCGTTACCCCCGCGCCGTGGCGATCTCAAGTTGGATCGCCTCGGCTGCGGCGCGCGGATCGGGCGCCTCTATGATCGGCCGCCCCACCACGAGATAATCCGCCCCCGCCTCAATCGCCGCCGCGGGCGTCGCCACGCGCTTCTGGTCGCCCCGTTCTCCGCCTTCCGGCCGAATTCCCGGCGCAACGAGGATCATCTCGCTTCCCACCGCGCGGCGGATATCGGCGATTTCCTGCGCCGAGGCGATAAGCCCGTCGATGCCGAGGGCCTTGGCCTGAGCGGCGCGATGCAGGACGAGATCGTGCGCGCCAAGCCGAAAGCCGGCCTCCGCGAGATCGGCGTCGCTATAGGAGGTGAGCGCGGTGACCGCGAGAAGCTTTAGCCCCGTCCCGGCGGTTCCCTCTTTCGCCGCCGCCATGGTCTGCGGATAGGCGTGGATGGTGAGAAATTCGACGCCGCGCCGTGCGAGCTGCGCGCTCGCCCGTTTCACCGTGTTGCCGATATCGTGCAGTTTGAGATCGAGGAAAATGCGCTTGCCTTGCGCCGCCAGCTCGTCGGCGAAGGACAGGCCGCCGCGTCCATAGGCCAGTTGCAAGCCGATCTTGTAGAAATTCACGCTGGCGCCGAGACGCTCGACCAATTTGCGCGCGCTTCCCGGATCGGGAAGATCGAGGGCGACGATGAGCCGCTCTGCGTCCTTCATGCGCGCCTCTCTTCGCCGCGCCGGTAGATCCACACACGTGCTGGCGGAAAGTTGCGCCAGATGCGCGGCGAGCCTTGCGCCGCAAAGGCCGTCGCCGTGCGCGGCACGGGTGAAGCGAGTCCATAGGTGAACTGCACGAAAATTCCCGCCGTGCTCATCAGGCCGAAGGCTTCGCTCAACAGGGCGAGGCGCCTCTCCTCCGCTTGCAGCAGCAGCGGCAGGCTGGAGACGATGGCGCCGGGCGGCGCGTCGAGATGGCCGCGCAGCGTCTCCACGAGCCGATAGGCGTCGCCTTGCACGATCCGCACGCCGGGGAATCGTTCGCCAAGCAATGCGCAGAACGCCGGATCGAATTCGACGAGGACGAGGCGGCTCGGCTCGATGCCGCGCCTGAGCAAAGCGCGGGTGACGACGCCGGTGCCGGGGCCGAGTTCGACGATCGGGCCGGGACGCGAAGGGTCGACGGCGCGCGCCATCCTCTCGGCGAGCGCGGTACCGGAAGGCAGCAAAGCGCCGACCAATTTGGGATTATCGAACCAGGATTTGAAAAACCGCGCTTCGTCGGAAACATGCTCGGATTTTTGCGCGTCCATATCTCGCTCCGGATCGGCGCGTAAATTCCTCGACAATGGTCAGCGCGTCAAGGATAGGCCTCGAACCATCAGAGATTTTCGAAGAAATCCTTCATCTTCGCGAAAAAGCCCGATGCTTCGGGATGCGTGTTCGTCGAAGAGAGAGAATCGAACTCGGCGAGCAATTCGCGCTGCCGCTTGGTCAGGCTCTGCGGCGTCTCGACGGTCACCTGAATATAGAGATCGCCCGTGTCGCGCGAACGCAAAATCGGCATGCCTTTGCCGCGCACCTTGAACTGTTTGCCGGACTGCGTGCCTTCGGGGATCTTCACCTTGGTCTCGCCGCCGTCGAGCGTGCGCACCGCCACTTCGCCGCCCAGCGAAGCCTGCACCATGGAGATCGGCACGCGGCAGAAGAGATCGGCGCCGTCGCGCTGGAAGAAGGGATGCGGCTTCGCCGCGACGAAAATATAGAGATCGCCGGGCGGCCCGCCGCGCAGTCCCGCCTCGCCTTCGCCGGCGAGCCTGATGCGCGTTCCGTCTTCGACGCCCTGCGGAATATTGACCGAGAGACTGCGCTCGCGCGTCACCCGGCCGGTTCCCGAACAGAGGCCGCAGGGATTGTCGATGGTCTCGCCCTGCCCATGGCAATGCGGGCAGGTGCGCTCGATCGAGAAGAAGCCTTGCTGGGCGCGCACCCGGCCGTAGCCGCCGCAGGTCGGGCAAGCGCGGGGTTTCGCGCCCGCTTTGGCGCCGCTGCCGTTGCAGCCCGTGCAGGCGACCGAGGTCGGCAGGTTCAAATTCGCGGTCTTGCCGACGAAAGCCTCTTCGAGCGTGATTTCCAGATTGTAGCGAAGATCGGAGCCGCGCGCCGCGCCGCTGCGTCCGGCGCTGCGCCGGCCCATGACGTCGCCGAAGAGATCGTCGAAAATATCCGCCATCGATGCCGCAAATCCCTCGGCCGCGGAAAAGCCGCCGCCGCCCGGCTCGAAGGCCGCATGGCCGTAGCGGTCGTAGGCGGCGCGCTTCTGGCCGTCGGAGAGGATCTGATAGGCCTCGTTCAGCTCCTTGAACTTATGTTCGGCGGCGACATCGCCGGGATTGCGGTCGGGATGATATTGCATCGCGGCTTTGCGAAAGGCCGCCTTGATTTCCGGATCCGTGCAGGACCGCGACAGGCCGAGAACTTCGTAGAAACAGCGCTTGCCCATTGCGATAAGGATTTCCTATGCACCCGCGAGGCGTTCGACTCATAAAGGATTCGAAACGCGAGTTTGAGCCTGGCCGCCCCGAAACCGTTGCGAGTCAACAGATAAGAAGCAAAGGACCAATTACCACCCGCGCCCCGACAAGGAAAAGGCCAGGCAGCGCGCCTGGCCCTCGTATGTTCTCGCCCCGCTGATCAGGCCGATTTCTTCTTGTCGTCCGGTCCGACCTCCTTGAATTCGGCGTCGATCACGTCGTCTTTGGGAGCGCCCTCCGAACCCTCGCCTTCCGCGGCGCCGCTCGCGCCCTGCGCCTTATACATCGCTTCGCCGAGCTTCATCGAGGCCTGCACGAGGTCTTCGGTGCGCCCCTTGATCGCGTTGAGGTCGTCGCCTTCGAGCGCGGTGCGCAGCGCGGCGATCGCCGATTCGACCGCGCTCTTGTCGGATTGCGAAACCTTCGCGCCGAAGTCGGCCAGCGATTTCTCCGTCGTATGGATCATCGCCTCGCCGTGGTTCTTGGCGTCAACGAGTTCGCGGCGCGCCTTGTCCTCCGCAGCGTGCAATTCTGCATCCTTCACCATCCGGTCGATGTCGGCCTCGGAAAGGCCGCCCGAAGCCTGGATGCGGATCTGCTGCTCCTTATTGGTCGCCTTGTCCTTGGCGGTGACGTTCACGATGCCGTTGGCGTCGATGTCGAAGGTGACTTCGATTTGCGGGACGCCGCGCGGCGCCGGGGGAATGCCGACGAGATCGAACTGGCCGAGCAGCTTGTTGTCCGCCGCCATTTCGCGCTCGCCCTGGAAGACGCGGATCGTCACCGCCGTCTGATTGTCCTCGGCGGTCGAGAAGACCTGGCTCTTCTTGGTCGGGATCGTGGTATTGCGCTCAATGAGCCGCGTGAAGACGCCGCCCAACGTCTCGATGCCGAGCGACAGCGGCGTCACGTCGAGCAGCAGCACGTCCTTGACGTCGCCCTGCAGCACGCCCGCCTGAATGGCGGCGCCGACCGCCACGACCTCGTCCGGATTGACGCCCTTGTGCGGCTCCTTGCCGAAGAAATTGCGCACGACCTCCTGGACCTTGGGCATGCGCGTCATGCCGCCGACGAGCACGACTTCGTTGATCTCGCCGGGGCTGAGACCCGCGTCCTTCAAGGCCTTGCGGCACGGCTCGACGGTCTTCTGGATGAGATCGTCGACCAGCGCTTCGAGCTTGGCGCGGGTGAGCTTCATCGTCAGGTGTTTGGGACCCGACGCATCGGCCGTGATGTAAGGCAGGTTGACTTCGGTCTGCGTCGCCGAGGACAATTCGATCTTGGCCTTTTCCGCCGCTTCCTTGAGGCGTTGCAGGGCGAGCTTGTCCTTGCGCAGGTCGATGCCGCTCTCCTTGCGGAATTCCTCGGCCAGGTAATCGACGATGCGGTTGTCGAAATCTTCGCCTCCCAGGAACGTGTCGCCGTTCGTCGCTTTCACTTCGAAAACGCCGTCGCCGATCTCCAAGATCGAAACGTCGAACGTGCCGCCGCCCAGGTCGTAGACGGCGATCGTGCCCGAGCCTTTCTTGTCGAGGCCGTAGGCGAGCGCCGCCGCCGTCGGCTCGTTGATAATGCGCAAAACCTCAAGGCCGGCGATCTTGCCGGCGTCCTTGGTGGCTTGGCGCTGCGCGTCGTTGAAATAGGCGGGAACGGTGATGACGGCCTGGTTGACGGGCTGGCCGAGATAGGCCTCGGCCGTCTCCTTCATCTTCTGCAGGATGAAAGCGGAAATCTGCGAGGGCGAATATTTCTTGCCGTCGCATTCGACCCAGGCGTCGCCATTCGGCCCGCGCACGATCTTGTAAGGGACAAGGCCCATGTCCTTCTTGGTGATCGGGTCGTCGAAGGTGCGGCCGATGAGGCGCTTGATGGCGAAGAACGTCCGCTCCGGATTGGTCACCGCCTGACGCTTGGCCGGCTGGCCGACGAGCCGTTCGCCATCCTCGGTGAAGGCAACGATCGAGGGGGTGGTGCGCGAGCCCTCGGCGTTTTCGATGACCTTGGGCGTGGAGCCCTCCATGACCGCCACGCAGGAATTGGTGGTTCCGAGGTCGATCCCAATGACTTTGGCCATGATCTTCTTCCTTTCGAGCCCAACGAACCCCGAGGCGATCCGTCTTAGGCGGGATGAAGCGCCGCCCGGTCCCCAATAAATCTCAATGTGGTAGCGCCCAGCCGACGCGCAAGATGAGGCCTATATAAGAGGGCGAATTTTCGACGCAAGCGGCCCGCCCGAGAGATCCGCCTCGCAAGGTAAAATAGGCCCGGGCCGCCCCCGCCCGCTCAAGCATGCGCCGCCGCCGCCGTTCGGCACGAACAGGAACGCGAAATATTCATCCGTTTCGGCCGGCGCACGCCCGGCCGGTTGACGAAGTTCGGCAGAGACAGCCTGCCGCGCTGCCGCATAAACCTAATATTAGACGCCGCTGCCGCCTTGCGGCAGGAACGCAGATGTTCGCAGGGGATTGACTTCACACCTGCGGCCAACAGGCCGCCACCAAGATGGGTGTTGCGATGATCAAACTTCTGCTTATTGGCGCGATGGGAACGCTGCTTGTCGTTCCCGCCGCGGTTTCGAATGTTCAGGCAAGGGCGCTGCATTGCCGCGCCCCGGTCGGCTCTTACTCGGCCTACCAGAACCCCGACGGGAGCTATCCGTCCGAGGCGGACTTCATCCGCGATCTGCGCGGCACTCCTTGCGGGGTAACCTGCACGCGCGACGCCAATGCGCGTTGGGCGCGCTGGATGCGCGAGAACTGCGTCGGATAGACGGCTCTCGCCGTAATTTCAGGAAAAGCGCGGGCCGCGGCGCGCTTCCGCCAAGGCCCGCGCCAGGCCGGTCGCGAAGCGCGCCTTCTCGTGCGGGCCAAGGAAATTCCCGACCTCGACGCTCTGGCCGCGCGAAATCAGCGCCAGCCTCTGCACCCCGAATTCCTCGTCCTCCTCGCGATGCAGCCGCACCCAGGACGGGTGGAAGCGCCACTCGGCCTTCACCCCCTTGGGCGAGACCTTGGCGAGCATCAGCTCGATCGGGGTCACCGCCACGTCCTCATAGGCGCGGGCGGCGCGGAAATTGGCGCGAAAGGCGAAATAGAGCAGCGCCACATCGAGCCCCATGAAGCCCGCGACCGGCCAGGCGCCAGCGACCACGAAAGGCACGGTCGCAAAACAGCTCATGGCCGAGAAGACCATGATGAGGATGTGAAAATTGCGCTTGGTGAGCGAGCGATGCGGGTGCAGCCGCACGGCGAAGATGCGCCGCATTGCCGGATCGGCATCTTCAGGCATGTGGATCGAGGGCTCGTTCATCTGGGCTCGGCCTTCTCCGTGGCCATGGCGGACCTTATAACGCCGCCATGGCGGTCGGCACCAGGGTCAAGCTCAAAAAGGGCGGAAAAGTTCCCAAGCCGGCGCGCCTCGCGGCCAAGCCCGCCCTGCCTAGGCTGCGCGACCGGGCGACGGTGCGGGAGATTTTCCGGCGCTTCGCCGAGGCCTGCCCCAATCCGCAAGGCGAGCTCAAATACCGCAATCCCTTCACGCTGCTTGTCGCCGTCGTGCTCTCGGCTC
>JASHVQ010000152.1 GCA_030044485.1 Methylovirgula sp.
GGCGGAAGATCGACGACCTCCGGCGGCTTAGCGCCTTGCGGCAAGCGCGCCGGGCGGCGCAACATTGGTATGAGCAGCGCGAGACCGACGCAGTCGGAGAGAAATCCGGGCAGAACGAGAAGGACCGCGCCGAGCGCCGCCAGAACGCCGCCCTGCATCGCCTCGGGCCCCAGCCGGACGACGCGGCGCGCCGCGAAGGCTGCCTTCAGCTCGGCGCGCGCCGCGCGGCCGAGGCGGCGCAGAAGCGTTGCGCCGATAAGGCTTGTCAGCACGGTCGCAAGAACGGCGCCGCCAAGCCCGATCGCGTCGGCGACCAAAGCGAACACGAAAATTTCGCCAAATAGCCACAGGCCGATGGCGAAAATGAAGGAGGCGGCGAAAGGCATCGCTGCGTCCCGGGAAATGCCGCGCCGGCTGCGCGCCCTCGCGTCTCCCGTCCGCGCATCATATATGCTAAAATGCCCCGCTTTTCCCGTTTGGTAAATATCGGCAGCCTACCATGCATGACCCGCTCGATGCTTCGACGATCGTCTTCGCCATTCTGGCGATTTTCGTCGTGTGGAAGCTGCGCTCGGTGCTCGGCACGCGCACCGGCAACGAAAAGCCGCCGAGCAATCCGTTCTTTCGCCGCGGCATCGGCTCCAACGACAACCGCTCGGCCGACAACAAGGTCGTGCCTTTGCCGGGGGCGGCTCCTGGGGCTTTGGCGCCGAGCGCGCCGCCTGCCAACCCGGATCGTTGGAAACCCTACGCCGAAGGCGGCTCCAAAGCGGCCGCGGGCCTCGATGCCATCGCCGCCGCCAGCCGCGGCTTCGCTCTCGACGCTTTCATCAGCGGCGCCAAGACCGCTTACGAGATGATCCTCACCAGCTTCGCCAAGGGCGACCGGGGGGCGCTGCAGAACCTTCTCGACAAAGACGTGTTCGAGAGCTTCTCGGCGGCGATTGCGGCGCGCGAAAGCCGGGGCGAGACGATGACGACGCATGTCGTCGGCATCGACCAGGTGACGGTCGAGGACGCCGCGCTTCGCGATCGTAGCGCGCAGATCACGTTGCGCTTTGCCTCGAAATTGGAGAGCGCCACGCGCGACAAGACGGGCACGGTGATCGACGGCAGCCCCGACAAGGGCGTCGACATGATCGACGTCTGGACGTTCGCGCGCGACGTGAGCTCGCGCGATCCGAATTGGAGGCTCGTCGCCACGCAGACGGGGCATTAGGGCTTGCGCGAAGCCGCGCTGACGAAGCTCGGCTTCGCCGACATCGACGCATTTGCCGGCCAAGATCATCGCGACGCATTCCGCGTCTTTGCGGCTCAGGCGCGCGCCGCTTGCGAAGGCCGCGCGCCGTTGCGCCCGGCGCAGAGCGTCCCGGATGCGCTGAGCGCCGTCTTCCGCGCGGCGCTTGCCCACAAGATCGAGACGCCGCGCCAGGCGCGCGACTTCTTTGCGGCGCATTTCGCGCCGTTTCGCGTCACCGCGCCGGACGCCGGCTTCGTCACCGGCTATTACGAGCCGATCGTCGCCGGAGCGCTCGAGCCCTCGGCGCAATTCTCCGCCCCGATTCTGGCGCGTCCCCCCGATCTCGTCACCTTGCCGCAAGGAACCGGCCTTTCCGGCCGGCCCGAACTTTCCTCGGCCCGAAAGCTTGCCGACGGAACGCTCATTGCCTATCCGGAGCGCGCCGCGATCGAGGCGGGCGCGCGCCGGGGCGAATTTGCACCGCTCGTCTTTCTCGAAGATCCGGTCGAGGTTTTCTTGATCCAAGTGCAAGGCTCGGCGCGCGTCGTCCTGGCGGATGGGCGGCAAATCCGCCTCGTCTATGCCGGACGCAATGGTTGGCCTTACACGTCGATCGGCCGAATTCTCATCGAGCGCGGCGCGATCGCCCCGGCCGACATGAGTCTTGCGGCGCTGAAGGCCTGGATCAGGTCGCACGGCCAAAAGCCGGGCGAGGCCGGCGCGGCGCTGATGCAGGCCAACAAATCCTATGTTTTCTTCGCCATCGACGCCGAGCTTGGCGCGGAGGACGGGCCGATCGGCGGCGCCGGCCAGCCCCTGACGGCTTTGCGTTCGATCGCGGTCGACCGCAGCCTCTGGTCTTATGGGCTGCCGTTCTGGCTTGCCGCCGATTTGCCGTGGCAAAGCCCGGCGCCGACGCCCTTCAAGCGGCTGATGATCGCCCAGGATACGGGCTCAGCCATAGTCGGGCCGGCGCGCGCCGACATTTTCTTTGGCAGCGGGCCGCAAGCCGGCGCCCTGGCCGGCGGCATCCGCCACGCTTGCGACTTTATCGTGCTGCTGCCAAAGATCGCCACATGAATAGCCCCGAGGATAGGCGCGGCCTTTCCGACGAAGATGTCGAGCTTTGGCTCGAAGTCACGCGCGGCGTGGCCCGACGCCCGGGCGTCCGCCCGCCCGAGCCGGGCCATAGGCCACGCAAAGACTCGAAAGCGGCGGCCGCGCATCCTGCCCCGGTCGCATCGCCGAAACGCGCATCGCGGCTTCCCGAACTCGCGCCGCTCGAGCGGCGCGCCCGGCAAAAATTGGCGCGCGGCAATCTGCCGATCGATGCGGCGATCGACCTGCACGGGCTTCACCAGCCGGAGGCGCATCGCGCGCTGCATGCATTTTTGAGCCGCGCGCAGCGCGAAGGCGGAAAGATCGTGCTTGTCGTCACGGGCAAGGGCGAAACCCGTCCGGCCGAGGGGTTCGAGACGGGCGTGCTGCGCCGCGTCGTGCCGCTCTGGCTCAAGGCGCCGGAATGGCGCGGCCTGGTGGTCGGCTTCGAGGAGGCGGCGCGCCCGCATGGCGGATCCGGCGCGCTTTACGTCCGGCTGCGGCGCGGCGAACGCCGCGGCGCTTAACAAGCGTCCTTGTCGCGCCGGTTTTTATCGGAATCCTCTTTCCTGCTGCCCGCGGCGAGGATCGCGAGCGTGGCGATCATGGCGGTTCCGGCGACAAACCAGAGCGCCACTTTGGCGATGACGATCCAGGTTGACGCGTCCATGCGCATCCCTTGATCTTTGCTCCGCAGGCCGCCTATCTGAAAGGCCAAGACGGATTAAAGGATCGAGTTCCGCATGGCCCTTACGCCCATGGCCCTTACGCCCGATGCGTGGAGCGGCGCAACCGCCCCCTCGCTCGCCGACTTCGAGATCTTGGCCGAGACGGCCTACGCCCGCCTGCCGGAGAAATTCCGCAAACTTTGCGAAGGGCTCGTCATCCAGGTCGCCGATTTCCCGACCGACGACGTGCTCGACCATATGGGCTGCGAGAGCGAATTCGATCTGCTCGGCCTGTTTACCGGGCGCGGCCTGGCGCAGAGCGGCGCCACGCCCTTGACCGGCCAATTGCCGAATATGATATGGCTCTATCGCCGCCCGATCCTCGACTATTGGGCCGAATACGAAGAGCGGCTCGGCGATCTCATCGCCCATGTTCTGGTGCACGAGATCGGCCATCATTTCGGCCTCTCGGACGCGGATATGGAAGCCATCGAAGCCGCCGCGGAATAGTTGGAACGCAGCCCATGCAGAAATTCACCTCGCTGACCGGGGTCGCCGCGCCGCTCGAAATCCGCAACGTTGACACCGACATGATCATTCCCAAACAATATCTGAAGACGATCAAGCGCACCGGCCTCGGCGCGGGTCTCTTCGCCGAACTGCGCTACAAGGACGACGGTTCGGAAAATCCGGATTTCGTCTTGAACAGGCCCGCCTATCGCAAGGCGCAGATTCTCGTCGCCGAGGATAATTTCGGCTGCGGCTCGTCGCGCGAACACGCGCCCTGGGCGCTGCTCGACTTCGGCATACGCTGCGTGATTTCGACGAGCTTCGCCGATATTTTCTACAACAATTGTTTCAAGAACGGCATTCTGCCGATCAAGGTCTCGCCGCAGGATCTCGAAAAACTCATGGACGACGCGCGGCGCGGCGCCAATGCGACGCTGTCGATCGATCTCGAAAAGCAGGAAATCCGCGGCCCGGACGGCGGCGTCATTGCGTTCGAGATCGATCCGTTCCGCAAACATTGCCTCATGAACGGGCTCGACGATATCGGGCTCAGCCTGAAAAAGGCCGACAAGATCGAGAGCTTCGAGACCAAGGCCAGGGCCGAGCGGCCCTGGCACTAGCGAAGTGCTGCTTGACGCCGGAGCGAAGTGCTGCTTGACGCCGGCCCCTGCCTCCCTTAGGAAACCGCCTCTTTCCCCGCGAACCGAGATTAAGTGATGTCGCGCCGTTGCGAGCTGACCGGCAAGTCGATTTTGACCGGACATCTGGTCAGCCATTCGAACCACAAGACCAAGACGCGGTTCCTGCCTAACCTCACCAAGGTGACGCTGATCTCCGATTCGCTGAACCGCCGCGTGCGGCTGCGCGTCGCGGTGGCGACGCTGCGCTCGCTCGAACATCGCGGCGGACTCGACGCGTTCCTGCTCAAGGCGCGCGATGCCGAGCTTTCGCCCAACGCGCTCGCCATCAAGCGCGAGATTCTGAAGAAGCAGGCGGGCGCCTAGAGCCTAATGCAGCACCGCCGGCAGGCGGTCGATCGCCGGCTTGTGCGGCGGAACTGGCTCGGCCTTCTCGTCGAAAAGCTCGGCGAGCTTCTCGGTCATCGCGCCCCCGAGTTCCTCCGCGTCGACGATCGTCACCGCGCGGCGGTAATAGCGGGTCACGTCATGGCCGATGCCGATGGCGATCAATTCGATCGGCGAACGCGTCTCGATTTCCTCGATCACGTGGCGCAGGTGGCGCTCGAGATAATTGCCGGGATTGACGGAGAGCGTCGAATCGTCGACCGGCGCGCCGTCGGAAATCATCATCAGAATGCGGCGCTGCTCGGGGCGCGCCAAAAGCCGGCAATAGGCCCAATCGAGCGCCTCGCCGTCGATGTTCTCTTTGAGCAGGCCTTCGCGCATCATCAGCCCGAGATTTTTTCGGGCCCGCCGCCAGGGGGCGTCCGCCGCCTTGTAGATGATGTGGCGCAGGTCGTTGAGCCGGCCTGGCGAGGCCGGCTTGCCGGCCTGCAGCCAGGCCTCGCGCGCCTGCCCGCCCTTCCAGGCACGCGTCGTGAAGCCGAGAATCTCGACCTTCACCCCGCAACGTTCGAGGGTGCGCGCCAGAATGTCGGCGCAGGTCGCGGCAACCGTGATCGGGCGGCCGCGCATCGAGCCTGAATTGTCGAGCAGCAGCGTGACCACGGTGTCGCGGAAATCCGTGTCCTTCTCGCGCTTGAAGGAGAGCGGCTGCTGCGGATCGACGATGATGCGCGACAGCCGCGCCGGATCGAGCATGCCTTCTTCGAGATCGAATTCCCAGGAGCGGCTTTGCTGCGCCATCAGGCGGCGCTGCAGGCGGTTGGCGAGCCGCGCCACGATCGAGGAAAGATTCTGCAACTGCTTGTCGAGATAGGCGCGCAAACGGTCGAGCTCTTCCGGCTCGCAGAGCGCTTCGGCGGCGACGGTCTCGTCGAATTTCCTGGTGAAGGCGCGATAGTCCGGGGCGCGCGGTTCGGGCCGGCCTTTGCTCGGCGGGCGACGCGCTTCGGCGGGCTGCTCGCCTTCGGCGGCGTCGCCCTCCTCCTCGGCTTCGAATTCGCCGGCCGCCGCTTCGCTCGCCTCGAGCGTGGTCTCGCCCGCCGCTTCCGCGGCTTCGGCGCTCTGCGTCTCGGCGGCATCGGCGCCTTCGTCGCGCTCGCCTTGCAGCGTCTCTCCGTCCTCGTTCGGCTGCCTCTCCTCGCCCGTCTCGCCCTCTTCGCCGGAGTTGGAGCCGAAATCCTCGGCCATATCGAGCGCCGCCAGCACGCGGCGCACCGAAAGCGCAAAGCCGCGCTGATCCTCGAGGTCGGCGGCGAGCTTGTCGAGATCGCGCCCGGCGCGCTGCTCAATCGTCGCCCGCCACAGGTCGACGAGGCGCTGCGCGTTCTTGGGCGGCTTCTGCCCCGTCAGGCGCTCGCGCACGATGAGCGCCACCGCCTGTTCGAGCGGCGCGTCGGCGGGCTCGCGAATCTCCGAATAACGGCCGTGATGGAATCGGTCCTCGAGCATGGCGTCGAGATTTTGCGCAACGCCCTGCATGCGCCGCGCGCCGATGGCTTCGACGCGCGCCTGTTCGACCGCCTCGAAAACGGCGCGCGCCGCCGGGGGGCGCGGCGCGAGGCGGCGATGCACGTCCGCATTATGGCAGGCAAGCCGCAGCGCCAGCGAATCCGCCTGGCCGCGCAGAATCGCCGCGTCGCGGCGGCTCAATTTGCGCGGCGGCTCGGGCAGGCGGGCTTTCGCCGCCTGCCCGTTGCGGACGAGACTCGGCTTTTCCGCCGCATAGGCCACTTCGAGTTGCGGCATATGGGCAAGGGCGCGCATGCAGCCCGCGACCGCCCGCTTGAAAGGCTCCTGCGGCGCCTCGATTCTCGATGGCGGCTTTTGGTTCGAGCCGGTCACGGCGCGTCTCTCTGCGCTCTTTGCGGGCGCGCTCTAGCTCATCGCCACGTTGACCGAGCTTTCGGGAAGCTCCTGGCCGAAGCAGCGCTGATAGAACTCGGCGACGAGCGTGCGCTCCAATTCGTCGCACTTGTTGAGGAAGGTCAGCCGGAAGGCGAAGCCGATGTCCTGGAAGATTTCGGCATTCTCCGCCCAGGTGATGACGGTGCGCGGGCTCATCACGGTCGAAAGGTCGCCGGCCATGAAGGCGTTGCGGGTCAAGTCCGCGACCCGCACCATCTTGCCGATCTGATCGCGCCCGTCCTTGGTCGCCAGGTAGGACTTCACCTTGGCGAGCACGATGCCGACTTCCTTGTCGTGCGGCAGATAGTTCAGGGTGGTGACGATCGACCAGCGGTCCATCTGGCCCTGATTGATCTGCTGCGTGCCGTGATAGAGGCCGGACGTGTCGCCGAGCCCGATCGTGTTGGTCGTCGAGAAGAGCCGGAAGGCCGGGTGCGGCTTGATCACGCGGCTCTGGTCGAGCAGCGTCAGCCGGCCCGAGACTTCGAGCACGCGCTGGATGACGAACATCACGTCCGGACGTCCCGCATCATATTCGTCGAAGCAGAGCGCGATATTGTTCTGCACCGCCCAGGGCAGGATTCCGTCGCGGAATTCGGTGACCTGCTTGCCGTCCTTGATGACGATGGCGTCCTTGCCGACCAGATCGATGCGCGAGACGTGGCTGTCGAGATTGATGCGCACGCAAGGCCAATTGAGCCGCGCCGCCACCTGTTCGATATGCGTCGACTTGCCGGTGCCGTGATAGCCGGTGACCATTAC
>JASHVQ010000153.1 GCA_030044485.1 Methylovirgula sp.
CTCGCGGCTCCTGCGCTCGGCCTCGGAAAGTTCGGCCTGCGCCAGCCGGTCGGCCCATTCGACGCGATGCTGCGGCCAATGTCCGCCCGGGGCGCGCGGGCCGGGAAGCCGCGGCAGGCGGTCGAGCGTCACGAAGGCTTTGACGAGCCGCCGCCCGACCTGTTCCGGCTCCCAGCTGGGCGGAATTTCGTCGCGCGCCTCGAACGGCGCGTCGAATGGCGCTTCGAGCGCGTTGATCTTCTCGCGCATCGGCGTCAGGCGCCGTCGTCGAGAATATTGTCGAGCAGATTCGGCTCGCCGCCCGCCGTGAGCAGCAGAAGCCGCATCAGGGATTCGCGCGTCATGCCGCGTTTTTCCGCGGCCGCGTCGTAGCGCGCCGCCGCCTCGGGCGGCAGGCGCAGGGCCGCGCCCTTCGATTCGCGGAAGGCGAGACCGAAACGTTGCGCCTGCCGATGCACATTGTTGGGCGTCGAGGCGATCATCGGATCCTCGGCAATGCGTTTGGCCGCGAAGCCCTGCCCGATGAGGAAGCCGAGGCGGGCGATGCGCTCCGTGGTCCAGGCGGTTTTGGGCTTTCGCATCGGCTGCCTCCCTCATGAGAAGGCATCGTTATCAGGTAATATTACCTACAAGTCAACGGTAAAATTACTCAATGCATCATGTCGTGAATCGGTCAAACTACCGCCTATGGAATTGGAAGATGTCCTTGCCCGCGTCGAAAGCCGGCTCGAAGCGCTCGGTCTTTCGGCGCATGCGGCTTCGCTTGCGGCCAAGAAGCCCGACGCCATCCGCAATCTGCGCCGCGCGGTGAAGAACGGTGACCGGCGCGGCATCACGACCGAGACGCTGGTGGCGCTCGCGCCGGTGCTGAAAACCACCGCCGCCTGGCTGCTCGAAGGCGTCGGCGGGCCCGAGCCCGGCAATCTCGTCAAAGTGGTCGGCAGGATTGGCGCCGGCGCCGAGATCCAACCCGAGTTCGAGCAGATTCCCGCCGAGGGCCTCTTCGAGATCAGCGTGCCCTTTTCGATTCCCGAAGATGCCATTGCCTTCGAAGTCGAAGGCGAGAGCATGTGGCCGCGCTACGACTCGGGCGATGTCATCATTTGCTGGCGGCGCGGCGAAGAGGCATCGAGCGTCGTCGGCCGCGAAGCCGCGGTGCGCACGCACGACGGGCGGCGCTTTCTGAAACGCGTGCGGCGCGGCGCCATTGCCGGCACTTACGACCTCGAAAGCCACAATGCCGAGCCGATCCGCGGCATCGAAATCGCCTGGGCGGCGACCATCCAGGCGGTGGTCCGCGCCGACCAGTGGAAGCGGACCAGTCACGCCGACCGGGCCTATCCTGTAAGGTAATATTACCTTTATACAGGTATAATTACCTTAAGAGGCCTGCTAAAACGGCATTTCCTCCGGAGATGCCGATGACCGAGATCCTGCCCTTTCCGCAAGCGGCGGCGGAGCGATTGGCGGCGCAGGCGCGCCGCACCGCCGCCCATATGCTGAAAAGCCGGGCGCGCGCCTATGCGCGCCGGCCCATGACGCTCGACGTTCTCTACCCGGGGCTGGCCGCCGCTCCCCCCGAGGCTTTGATCGCGGTGGCCGAACATCTCCTCGAGCTCGAACGCAAAAATCCGCGCCGCTGGTTCGGCTTCGGCGGCGAGGTCAGTGCGCTCAATGCGAAAGCCGCGCTGCTCCTCGGGCGGGCGCTGCGGCGCGCCAAGACGAGAGCGTGAAGCCCTATTCCGCGGCCTTCTTGAAGTCCGGGAAGGTGCAGCGCAAATCCTCCTTCTCGCGGCGGAAGGAGACGATATTGGACGTCGCGCCGAGCGGCAGGTTCAGGCTCTTCCACGTATCGACCAGGGCCTCGACCAGATGCGCGATATGCGCGTCGGTGTGCAGCGGCGTTGGCGTGATGCGCAGCCGCTCGGCGCCGCGCTCGACGGTCGGATAATTGATCGGCTGGATATAGATGCCGTGGCGGTCGAGTAGCATGTCGGTGGCTTTCTTGCAGCGCTCGGCGTCGCCGACCAGCAGCGGCACGATATGCGAGGCATTGGGCATCACCGGCAGGCCGGCGGCGGAGAGCGCATGCTTGGTGAGCAGGGCCTGGCGCTGATGCAGGGCGCGCAAGTCCTCGCGGTTCTTCAGGAGGCGCACGGCGGTTGCGGCGGCCGCGGCGATGGCCGGCGGCAACGCCGTCGTGAAGATGAAGGAGGGGGCGTAGGAGCGCACCGCGTCGATGATCGCCTCGTCCGCCGCGATATAGCCGCCGAGCGACCCGAAGCCCTTGGCGAGCGTGCCTTCGATCACGTCGATACGCTGCATGACGCCGTCGCGCTCGGCGACGCCGCCGCCGCGCGGCCCGTAAAGGCCGACGGCATGGACTTCGTCGAGATAGGTCATCGCCGCGTAGCGTTCGGCGAGGTCGGCGATCTTGGCGATCGGCGCGATATCGCCGTGCATGGAATAGAGGCTCTCGAAGACGATGAGTTTCGGCTGCTCGGCGGGGGCGGCGGCCAGCAGTTCTTCAAGATGGCCGAGATCGTTGTGGCGGAAGATCTGTTTCCTGGCGCCGGAGCGCTTGATGCCTTCGATCATCGAATTATGGTTGAAGGCATCGGAAAGGATCAGGCAGTCCGGCAGAAGCGAGCCGAGCGTGGCGATCGCCGCCAGATTGGAGACCCAGCCGGAGGTGAAGACGAGCGCCGCCTCCTTGCCATGCAGATCGGCAAGCTCGGCTTCGAGCCCGACCAGCGGATGGCTGGTGCCGGCAATGTTGCGCGTGCCGCCCGCGCCGACGCCGTGGCGCGCTGCGGCCTCGCGCATGGCGGCGATCACGTCGGGATGCAGGCTCATGCCGAGATAATCGTTCGAGCACCAGACGACGACGTCTTCGCTCGCCCCATCGGCCAGATGCCTTTTGGCATAGGGAAAGCGGGCGGGATCGCGCTCCAGGTCTACGAAGACGCGATAGCGCCGCTCGTCCTGCAGGCGGCTCAGCGCATCCTCGAAATATTTGCGGTAATCCATGCGACCCGGTCCTCGGCTGGCCTTTTGGCAATTCCGGCCTTTTGGCAATTCCTGCCTTTTGGCGATTATTGAAACCGGTCCGCGGATCGAGCCTAGAGACGATCTAAACTAGAGTGCTTGCCCGGAAACCAGTCTGGCCTCGTTCTCCCCTCAAAGCTTTTTGCCCAATTTAGAAACGCTCGCAAGTGGCAGATGGTCTCAGGCCGAACCTGGCACGGCCGCCCATTCGAGCCGCGCCTGGTTAAGGCCGGGTTTAAGCGTCGGTTCAGGGAGGCGGGCCAATCTCGCCGCGCGCCCCTCTGCAGGTACAGGCCGAACCTATGCCGCGCGGCGTCCTGAGGACGCAAACATGCCTCGTCGTGACGCAATAAGGGCTGAGCGAAGGGGCGGGAGGCGGATAGCCATAATCGTAATCGTAACCGGGCCAATATCCGTAGCCGTAATAGGGCCAGCCCCCTCCCCAGCCTCCGTACCAACCGCCCCAGCCGCCGCCCCAGCCGCCGCCATGCCAGCCGCCGCCTCCCCAACCGCCTCCCCACCCGCCGTGGCCGCCATGCGCCAAAGCCGAACCACCCAGGAGGCTCGCGGCGAGGCTGGCGGCGGTTAAGAGTTTGGCGATGCGCATGTTATCTCTCCACTGATGCCGAAGACATTCGATAGGCTGCTCGCATGCGCCCGGCCTTGCGCCAAGTCAATTCTGCGCCAGGCGGCCGGCAAGGGGCTAAAGATCCGTTCATGAATCTTCTGGAACCGAATTAGATGCGCATACTCGTCACCGGATCCGCCGGCTTCATCGGCTTTCATCTGGCGCGCCGCCTCCTGCGGCGCGGCGACGAGGTCGTCGGCATCGACGCCTTCACGCCCTATTACGATCCGGCGCTGAAAGAAGCGCGCCACGAGATCCTCGCGCAACATAAGACTTTCGTCGCCCACCGCTTGCGGCTCGAAAATCTCGACGCCTTGCGCAAAATCTATGCGCAGGGATTCGATGCCGTCGTGCATTGCGCGGCGCAGGCGGGCGTGCGCTACAGTCTCGAAGATCCGCGCGCCTATATCGACGCCAATATCGTCGGCACTTACAATTTGCTCGAAGCGATGCGCGACAGCCCGCCCGGCCATGCGCTTCTCGCCTCCACCTCTTCGGTCTACGGCGCCAATGCGCGCGTGCCTTTTTTCGAGACCGACCGCGCCGATCATCCGCTGAGCCTCTATGCGGCGACCAAGAAGGCGACGGAAGAGATGGCGCATGCCTATGCGCATCTCTTCGCCGTTCCGACGACCATGCTGCGCTTCTTCACGGTCTACGGACCGTGGGGACGGCCCGACATGGCGCTCTTCAAATTCGTCAAGGCGATCCTCGCGGGCGAGCCGATCGACCTCTATAATTACGGCAAGATGCGCCGCGACTTCACGTTCATCGACGATCTCGTCGAGGCGATGCTGCGGCTTCTGCCCGTCGTTCCGGGCCGGCCCGGGGCGCGCCAGGCGCCGGTCGAAGGCGACAGTCTTTCGCCGCAAGCGCCATGGCGCGTCGTCAACATCGGCGCCGGCAAGCCGACCGATCTCGAGGATTTTGTCGCCGCCATCGAGGCGGCGCTGCAGCGCAAGGCGCAGCGCAATCCCATGCCCATGCAGAAGGGCGACGTGCCGGCGACCTTCGCCAATACGGATCTTCTGTTCCGCTTGACCGGCTATCGGCCCGCAACCCCGGTCGGCGAAGGCGTTCCGGCTTTTGTGGCCTGGTATCGCCATTATTTCGCGCCCTGACCGCGAGCGGCGGATAAAGAAGCAGAGCAGGAGCGGGATCCTGCTCTCCCGATTCGATCCCCTAAAGCGCTCGCTTTAGGGCTGCGCCATGCCTGCCACCTCGTCGAGGCCGCTTCGGCACTGGCAGGGCTCGCCGGGCGCCGCCGGATGATCGAGCGCGCAGCTCGTCTCGGGCGTCTGGCAATAGGCGCCCTGCGCGCAGAAGATGAGAATGTCGCATTGTTCGCCTCTCCAAATTGATAGGCGCGGCGAAACCCGACGCCGCCGCCGCAGTTTGAGATTTCGATAGGTCTTTGCCGCCGGAAATCGCGAGATCCGCCCGGGGTTTCCGAAGAATCGCCCGGCCTCGCCGGCGATCGCGGGAAATTGTGGCGCCGCCGACGGCAGATTGCCGCAGCAGGGACGCCGGCGAGGCGGGTGAGCCGGCCGCCCAATTTCACTTTCGCGAAACTGGCGCTATTCTTGGTGGATCGAGGTTGGAGATGGACGGGATTTTTCGCAAATTCCTTTCCGGCTTGATCGCGACCGGCTCGATCGAAGTCGAGCTGACTTCGGGCAAGAAATTCAAGCTCGGCGACGGCTCCGGCGACGAAGCGAAAGTCCGCTTCATGGACGAGCGGGCGCAGGCCCTCTTGATGCTCGATCCCGCCTTGCGCTTCGGCGAGCTTTATATGGACGGCCGCGTCAAGGTCGAACGCGGCAGCATCTACGACGTGCTCGCCATCGCCTCGCGCAATGCGCTTCGCCTGCGCAGTTTTTTCTGGTTGCGCATCGCCGAACGCCTGCGCACGTTCTCCGGCCGGCTCGGCATGCGCAACAGCCGCGCCCGCGCGCGGCGCAACGCCGCGCATCACTATGACCTGAGCGGCCGGCTCTATGAACTCTTCCTGGATACCGACAGGCAATATTCCTGCGCCTATTTCGAA
>JASHVQ010000154.1 GCA_030044485.1 Methylovirgula sp.
CCGAAAGCGTGCCTTGACCGAGTTCTCTTTCGAGGATCGCCCGCAAGCCGCGCAGGATGGGCTGGTCGGCCTTCTGCATTGCGCTTACGACGATGCGCCGTTCATAGGGCTGCGCGTCCTCGCCGAAGTCTTTGACGATGCGGGCGGCGAAGGCGCCGACCGAGACGCCACGCTCGTCGGCGGCATCCTTGACCCACGAGGCGAAAGACGCACCCAGCGATTCGACGGCCGCCTGCGCGACCCTCTCGTTCGAACAGGTGTGGACGATCTCGTCGATCAACACGGGAAGCCTCCTTTAACTTCGGCAAGATCGATTTTGGAATGCGCCTCGGCGTCAGTCCGAAACCCGGTCCCGCCAACCCGCGACTGTGTCTTGAAGTCTGTGTCGTGCTTCGAGACTAAGCACCCGGCACTGGCAAATAATGACCGCGGAACCAGGCTTTCTAATGACCACAACGAGATTCTTTCTTGTTGCAACGCCGCCTCTGTTACAAAATCGCAATATGCGCGCAGCGCGCGGCGTCGCGAGATCGGCCTGCGGCCGGGCGCGCGCCTGCGTCCGTCGCCGACGTCGAAATCGCCCTCGCATGTTTCGTCGAAATTCTTGTGCGCCGCAAACCTGACGTCGCGAAACAACGACCGGCTCGACGCCGCACTCAAGATTTGTTGATGGAACTCTACGCCGCGCTGCAAGTTCCGCGCGCTTGTGCTTTTTTAGCTCCGCCGCCGATACGCGTCGCCAATTGCCGGATCCCGTGGGGCACTTCAATGGACGAGAACGAGCTTCGCCAGTCCCTTGTCGAGAAATGTCTCGAACTTGAACGATTGGGCATCAATCAGGGCATGGCCGGCAATCTGTCCGTGCGCAGGGGTGCTTACATGCTGATCACGCCGAGCGGCGTCGCCTATGACAAAATGACCGGGGCGATGATCGCCCGTATGCCTATAGAAAAGGATTATGGCGCCTGGTCCGGGCCGCTTGCGCCTTCGAGCGAATGGCGCATGCATCTCGACATCCTGCGGGCGCGTCCCGACGTCGGCGCGGTCGTCCATACCCATGCCGTCTATGCGACCACGCTCTCGCTGTTTCAGCGGCCCATCCCGGCGATCCACTACATGATCGCCGCCTTCGGGGGCCCGACCGTGCGCTGCACCCAATATGCACCTTACGGGACCAAGGAATTGTCGGATCTCGCCATCGAAGGCCTCGCCGACCGGCACGGCGTGCTGCTCGGCCAGCACGGCATGTTGGCGACGGGCCGCGACCTCAACGAAGCCATGTGGCGCGCGGTGGAACTTGAAACTCTCGCCAAAATGTATGTTTTGGCGCTCGGCATCGGCCGCCCGCTCGTCCTGTCGGACGACGAGGTCATGCGCACCGTAGAGCGCTTCAAATTCTACGGCTATCAGCCGGAAAAGGCAGCCGTTTTTGAATTGACCGAGAAATCGGCGGCGGCCGGCAAGGGCGAACGCAGCAAAGGCAAGGCGAAGCTACGCCGCAAATAGAACCGCTTTACCAGGTTCCGCTGTTGGGCATCGACGCCCAAGGCTCCCGCGGGGTTCGGGCGCCGCCCTTCTGGAGAAGCTCGATCGAGATCTGATCGGGGGAACGAATAAAAGCCATGTAGCCGTCGCGCGGCGGCCGGTTGATCGTCACCCCGGATTTCAGCAAGCTCTCGCAGGTGGCGTAAATATCGTCGACGGCAAAGGCGAGATGGCCGAAATTGCGTCCGCCGCCATAGGCTTCCGGGTCCCAATTGTAGGTCAGTTCGAGGAGCGGGCGATGCGTGCGCTCGGCGGCCTCCGCGTCGCCCGGCGCGGCAAGATAGACGAGCGTGTAGCGGCCTTTCTCGCTTTCCGTCCGGTACATTTCGAGGAGACCCAATTTCCGGCAGTAGAAGTCCAGCGCCTTGTCGAGGTCGGCCACGCGGACCATCGTATGCAGATATTCCATGTTGCCTCCTTCGCCGGCCTTGAGACCGCCTTGCCGGCCGGGTCGCGACACTGGTAAACCGCATCCCGCGCTACCGGCAAGACATTCGCATCGGAGCGGCCATGGACGCAGCGCAAAGCGCCAAGGAACATGCCGCGCTCGGCTCGATCGCCGCGAGCGCGCTTTTGACGCTCGCCAAATTCGTGGCCGGGGTCATGTCCGGATCCTTGGCGCTGCTCTCCGAGGCCGGCCACAACTTCGCCGATACCGGCATCACCGTCATTTCCTATTATGCGGTGCGCGTCGCCGGCAAACCCGCCGACGAGGAACATAATTACGGCCATGCCAAAGTCGAGACCCTGGCGGCCCTGGTCGAGACCGGCTTTCTCTTCGCGCTTTCGATCTTCATTCTCGTCGAGGCCGTGCATCGGTTGCAGAGACATGTCGAAATCGATGCCAATGCGCTGGCTTTCGGCGTGTTGATCGTCTCGATCATCGTCGATTTTTCACGCTCCATCGTCCTGTCGCGCATCGTCGCCGAGACCAAAAGCGACGCGCTGGCCGCCGACGCGCTGCATTTCGCCTCCGACATATTCGGCTCGAGCGTCGCGCTGCTTGGGCTTTTGGCGGCGCGTCTCGGCTATCCGCAGGGCGATGCGCTCGCCGCGCTCGGTGTCGCTCTCTTCATCGCCGTCGTCGGCTACAGGCTCGGGCGGCGCACCGTCGACATGTTGATCGACGCGGCGCCCAAAGGGCTGGCGGCGCGACTCGGTGCCATCGCCTCGCGTGTTCCGGGCGTCATCAAGGTGGAGAGCTTGAGATTGCGTCCGGCCGGCGCAAATGTGCTCGGCGATATCGACGTTTCGGTGCCGCGCACCTTGCCGCTCGAGAAGGTGGCGGCGATCAGGGAGGCGATCGACAAGGCGATTGCCGCCGTCTATCCCGACGTGACGCTTACCGTGACCAGCACGCCGGTTGCGCTCGACGACGAGAGTGTGCTCGAACGCATCTTGCTGATTGCCGCCAAACGCCGTGCAACCGTGCATAACGTCATCGTGCAGCAGGTGGCGGGGCGAACCTCGGTCAGTTTTGACGTCGAGATCGACGCCCGCATGCCGCTCGGTCAGGCGCACGCGCTGGTCTCAAGCCTCGAGTCCGACGCGCGCCAGGAACTCGGGCCCGACATCGAGGTCGAAACCCATATCGAGCCGCTCGAGCCGCGCCAATTACCCGGCAAGGACGCGCCGCAAGAAACGCGCGCCGCCATCGCCGCCGCGCTTGCCAGATATGCGGCGGGCGGCATTGTCGAGATCCATAATGTGCGGGCGCGCGAGACGCCGGCCGGGCTTATCGTCAACTATCACTGCCGCGCCGATCCGAGGCGCAGCGTCGAAGCGGTGCATCAAGCGGTCGACGCGCTCGAGCTTAAACTCAAAGCGGATTTTCCGGCTATTTTGCGCATCGTCGGTCATGCTGAGCCTCTGGGCTAGCCATGTTTCTCGAGCTTCTGCGCAGCCGTCGCTTCGCGCCGCTCTTCTGGTGCCAATTTCTCTCCGCCTTCAACGACAATTTCGTGCGCAACATGCTCGCCATGCTGGTCCTCTTTCGCTTCGGCGGGAAGGACGCCGGCATGCTGATCACGCTGGCGATCGGCGTCTTTATTCTGCCGTCGATCTTTCTCTCGGCGCTGGGCGGCGAAATCGCCGACGCGCGCGACAAGGCGATGGTGGCCCGGCGGCTGAAGCTCGCCGAGGTTTTCGTGCAGATGATCGCGGCGACCGGGCTTTGGCTCGCGTCGCTGCCCTTGCTTTACGCCGGGCTTTTCGGCCTCGGCGTCATCGCGACCCTGTTCGGCCCCGTGAAATACGGGCTTCTGCCCGATCATCTGAAGCGCCATGAGCTGCTGGCCGGCAATGCGCTGGTCGAGACCGCGACTTTTCTTGCCATTCTCTTCGGCCTGATCGCCGGCGCGCTTTCCGCCAAGCAGAATATTCCGCCGCTGGCCGTCGCGCCGCAGCTGATGACGATTGCCTTGGCCTGCTATGCCACAAGCTACTTCATTCCGCCGACCGGGATCGGCGCGCCGGGATTGCGAATTCGAGCCGACATCCTTGCATCGACCTCGCAATTGCTCGGCGAGTTGCACACGGCGCCCTTTCTTTGGCGCAGCGCGCTTGCGCTCTCCTGGTTCTGGCTGACGGGGGCTGTCGCCATTTCGCTCGTTCCCGTGGCCGTGCGTCATGCGACGGCGGGCGGCATCGAGGTCGAGGCGGCGATCAGCGCGCTGTTCGCCGTCGGAATTGGCGCCGGCTCGCTGGCCGCGGCGCGGATCACCGGCGGACGGATAAGGCTCGAACCGGTGCCGCTCGCAGCCCTCGGCATGGGTTGCTTTCTGATTGCGCTCGGATGGGCGACGAATGCGACAGCCGCGCCTCTCGGCGCGGCAAATGCCAATGTGACGTTGTTCGAATTTTTCTCCAGCCCGAGAGGCGCGTTCATCGCTTTCGCCATCATAGGTCTCGCGGCGGCCGGCGGCTTCTTCACGGTGCCGCTCTTCGCCGCCGCGCAAGCGGTGTCGCCGCTCGAACGGCGCGCCCGCACCATCGCCGGCATCAACGTCCTGAACGCCGTCTTCATGGCGGCCGGCACGCTCGCCACCGCCTTGCTGCAGAGCCGACTCTTCGGATTTTCCGAACCCGCGCTTCTCGCGCTTCTCGGGCTCTTCAACTTTGGCGCCGCGGCTTATGTCGAAAGGCGGATTCTGCCGCTTGCGACGAGCGCCGACGCCGTACTGAATTGAGCCTTGTTTGCCTTGCGCCGCCAAACCCCTATGATCCGTCCGGACCCGGGCGGACCCGCGTTCGCCGCGGCTCCATCCCCAAGGCCTGCATGCGCACCGACTTAGCCAAGCCGATCCGTCTCGCCGATTATCGCGCGCCGGATTATCTGATCGACACGGTCGATCTTGACATCGTGCTCGATGCGCATGCGACGCGCGTCGTGGCGCGGCTTTCGATCCGCCCAAATCCCGAGGGCCGCGGCGGCGCCGATCTGATGCTCGACGGCGACGGGCTGAAGGCAAAGCGCATCTTTCTCGACGGCGCCGAACTCGACGTAAAGGCGAATTTCGTCACCCCCGACAATTTGACGATCGGCGCGCCGCCGCAGCGCCCTTTCAGCTTGCAGATCGAAACCGAGCTTGATCCCGCCGCCAATACTTATCTGATGGGCCTTTATCGTTCCGGCTCCGCCTATTGCACGCAATGCGAGGCGGAAGGGTTCCGGCGCATCACCTATTTCCTCGACCGCCCGGACGTATTGAGCATCTATACGACGCGGCTCGAAGCCGACGTAACGGAAGCGCCGGTTCTGCTCTCCAACGGCAATCTCCTCGAGACGGGAAGCATTCCTGGCACGAACCGGCATTTCGCCGTCTGGCACGACCCTTTTCCCAAGCCCTGCTATCTTTTCGCGCTGGTCGGCGGCGATCTCGGCGCGCTCCACGACTGCTTCGTGACCGCCTCGGGACGCAAGGTCGCGCTCGGCATTTATGTCGAGCATGGCAAGGAGAAAAGCGCGCTCTATGCCATGGACGCCCTGAAACGCGCCATGCGCTGGGACGAGCTCGCGTTCGGCCGCGAATACGATCTCGATGTGTTCAACATCGTCGCCGTCTCCGACTTCAACATGGGAGCCATGGAGAACAAGGGCCTCAACATCTTCAACGACAAGTATGTCCTGGCCTCGCCCGAGACGGCGACGGACACGGATTATGCGCAGATCGAAGCGGTCATCGCGCATGAATATTTCCACAATTGGACGGGCAACAGGATCACCTGCCGCGATTGGTTCCAGCTCTGTCTCAAGGAAGGCCTGACGGTCTTTCGCGACCACGAGTTCTCGGCCGATCAGCGCTCGCGCGCCGTACGGCGCATCGCCGACGTGCGCACCTTGCGCGCCCAGCAATTCCCCGAAGACGCAGGCCCGCTCGCGCATAATGTGCGGCCCGAGACCTACTACGAGATCAACAATTTCTACACGGCGACCGTCTACGAAAAAGGCGCCGAGATCATCCGCATGTTGAGGGTCCTGATCGGCGTGGAGGCGTTCCGCAAGGGCATGGATCTTTATTTTCGCCGATATGACGGCACGGCCGCGACGGTTGAAGATTTCATCGCCTGTTTCGCCGAAGTCTCGGGCCGAAATCTCGATCAATTCTTCCTCTGGTACCGGCAGGCCGGAACGCCGCTCGTCGAGGTCCAGGCTTCCTACGATGCCGCCGCGCAAAGCCTGACGCTCGATTTCCAGCAGAGCAGCCCTAAGACTCCCGGTCAGGACGAGAAGCATCCGCTCCTCATACCGATCGAACTTGGGCTTGTCGGCGAACAGGGCGGAAGCTTCAGGCTGGTGACGAAATCCGCGGATGGCGCGAGCCCGGCGGAGCTCGCAACCGGCGTGATCGAGCTTTCGACGGCGCAGCGCCGCGTGGTCTTTCACGATTTGCCGGAGCGCCCGGTGGCCTCCCTCCTGCGCGGCTTCTCGGCGCCCGTGCGGCTCGCGCAGGCGTCGAGCGAAACCGACCTTATCGCGCTCACCGCCCATGACGGCGATTGTTTCAACCGCTGGCAGGCCTCGCAGACCTTTGCGACGCGCCTGCTGCTGCGCTCCGTCGAGCTGGTGCGTGCCGGGCACCCCCCGCAATCCGATCCGCAGTTCGTCACGGCGCTGGCCCGCGTGCTTGCCGGCAGCGCCGCGGATCCGGCTTTCGCGGCGCAGGTGATCACTCTTCCCGGCGAGGCCGATATCGCCCGGGAGATCGGCGTCGATGTCGATCCCGACGCGGTTTTCACGGCGCGCAAGGCATTGCGCGAAGCGCTCGGCGCGGGCCTCGCGCAAGACCTGCTGCAAACCTACGAGAGGCTGACGGACGCAGGCCGCTACTCGCCCGATTCCGCCGCCGCCGGACGGCGCGCGCTGCGCAACGCGGCACTCGATCTTTACGCGGCCGCCGATGCCGCCAAGGGCGGCGCACTCGCCCTGCGGCAATTCGAAAACGCGGGTTTTATGACGGACAAGATCGCCGCGCTCAGCGTCCTTGCCACGAACCCGGGCGGGAGGCGCGAAGCGGCGATCGAGTCCTTCTATCGAATTTATGCGGGCGAACCGCTGGTGATCGACAAATGGTTCGCGCTGCAGGCGACGATCCCCGAAGCCGGCACGCTGGCGCGCGTTAAGAAATTGATGGACCACCCGGCCTTCTCACTCGCCAATCCCAACCGCGTGCGGGCGCTGATCGGCGCTTTCGCCTCCGGCAACCAGACGCAGTTCAACGCCGCGGACGGCAGCGGCTATGAGTTCGTCGCCGCCATCGTCCTCATTCTCGACGCCAAGAATCCGCAGGTCGCGGCGCGGCTGCTCGGCGCCTTCAAGAGCTGGCGAGCCCTGGAGGAACGCCGCCGCACGCATGCCGAAGCCGCCTTGCGGCGTGTCGCCGACGCCGGCCATCTTTCTCCCGACGTTAAGGACATTGCCGATCGCTCGCTTGCTTAAGGCGGCGTGTGCCAAAATGGATTCGCCGCCGATCAAATTTCTTTTCAGGATTCATTAAGCTCTGGACAAATCGCCAAGCTCGGATTCAGATGGGACTGATTCGGTCGATGCGGCACATCTTCCCGGATCGGTCTCGAGGGGGCTCTGCTATGATCCGTGCGGATGCGGCGGATACTTTCGCGCACGCTGATTTCTTGCACAGAGAGGCCGCGGCGCGGGATGGGCACGCCGCACGGCATTCCTCCTTGGACATCGAGCTTTGGTTGCGCCGCGCCCTTCCGGCGATGCTCGTCGTCTTCGTCGCCACGCTGGCGAGCGTCGTGGCGCTTGCCATGTGCGAGGCGCGCGACAAAACCGTCGCCGCGGCGACGCTCGATCTCGACCTGATCGCGACCGCCACGAGCAATGATTTCGCCGCTGCGGTGGAAAAAGCCGCCGCGCAAGATCCGATCGAGACTCTCATGCGCTCCCTGCCCGACGGAGCGCTGTCGCGCGGCCAAAGCGTGCTCGTCAGCAACGACCGTGGCGCAATCGTCGCCGCCTATCCCCCCGAACTCGGAATTGGCGGCATGCTCATCGACCGGCTCGGCTTGACGCAGCCGCTCACCGTCTTCGCCGACCAGGCCGGCGTCCTGCGCATCACGCTCGCCGATGGGACCGACGCGCTGGCGACGGTCAGGACCTTGAAAGCGCCCCTCGGGCAGATCGCCTTCATTCACCCCATGAACGCGGTGCTGGGGGATTGGCGGGACCTTGTCATGCGGGTGATCGCGGCGCTGATCGTGACGATCGTGGTGCTGGGCGCGCTTGGGCTTGCCTATGTTTGGCAGGCGACGCGGGCGCGCCGGGCCGATCTTGCCTGCAAGCGGATCGGCGATCGCATCGACACGGCGCTGAACCTCGGCCGCTGCGGCCTTTGGGACTGGGATCTGTCGCGCGGCCGGATCTATTGGTCGGATTCGATGTATGAGATCCTCGGCATGCGCGCCGAGGGCAATTTTCTTTCTTTCGGCGAGATCAATGCGCTCATCCATCCGGGTGACGGCGATCTCGCGCAAATGGCCGAGACGATCGCCGCTTCCCAATCCAACGGCATCGATCATGCGTTCCGCATCCGCAATGCACAGGGCGAATGGGTTTGGCTGCGGGCGCGCGCCGAGCTCACGCGCCAAG
>JASHVQ010000155.1 GCA_030044485.1 Methylovirgula sp.
CGGGCTCCATGGAGGCACGGTGCCGGATAATGTCCGGCGGGGGCGACCCCAGGGAAAGCGCCACAGAAAAGCAGACCGCCTGCCTCGGCAGGCAAGGGTGAAACGGTGCGGCAAGAGCGCACCGCGCGCTTGGCAACATGCGCGGCATGGCAAGCCCCACCGGGAGCAAAACCGAATAGGGGCGCGCGCGGCGCGAGCCGCAGGTCCGTCTCCGGATCGCGCCCGGGTTGGTCGCTTGAGGCGTCCGGCAACGGCCGCCCCAGATGAATGGCCGTCAGCGCGGGCTTCCCGCGCCATACCGAACCCGGCTTATAGGCCGGCTGGCAATCTCTCTCGCAATCGGCCTTGGCGGCGCGCGGCAAAGAGCAATCCGGACGATGGATTGCCTATTTTTCCTCTTGCGAGATCGGAACTCAGCCTCCGAGCCGCCCGGCGGCATGCGCCAGCATCGTATAGACCTTCCCGGTCTCGGAGATGAGATAGGTGCGGGTCAGCGCGTCGTCGCGATCATCGCGGCTCACGTCGGCGAGCAACCGTTCGAATTCCAGCACATAGCGGTCGACCGTGCCGCGGAACTCGACGTCGCTGCGATAGCGGCGGCGGATTTCCTCGAACGTCTGCGAGCCGCGGCCGATGTAGAGATGCCGGCCGAAGGCATTCGCTTGCCCGCGCCGATATTTGTCCCAGGCGTCGGCGATCGCCGCGTGGTCGACCATGCGGGCGATGTCGTGCGAGATCGTCTCCAAGGGCTCGCCGGCCTGCGGACCGCGCGGCAAGGGCGAAGCGGACTGCCCTTCCTCGCGCGAGGCGCGCGCAAGAAGATCGGAAAGCCAGCCGGGGCCGCGATCGGTCGCGCCCGAAGCGCGCTGCTGGTTGGCAGGGCCGCGGGCGCGCGGCGGCTCCGGGCGCGACGCCTCGCTAGAGGCCGGGTCGCGCTCGGAACGCTGTTCGAGCCGGCGCGTCGCCCCGCCGTCGCGCCCATAGGTCAGCGGGTCGGAAAGATCGTAGGAATGGCCCGAGCGCGCCACGATGTCGGTCAATTCGTTGAGCGCCTTGATCTGATCGGCAACGACCCGCCGCATGGCCGCCGTCTGTTCGGCGGTCTCGGCCGGCAGCACGACGGCGTTTTGGCGCAATTCCTCGCGCGTTGCTTCGAGCTCTTGCTGGATCTCGCGCGACACGCCGCGCATCTCCGCCGCCACGGCCTGGAAGCGCGATGCCGACTGCCCGAGGATTCCCTCGATCTCGGCATTGGCCTGGTCGTAGGCGGCGCGCAACAGTGTCGCGGTGCGTTCGCGTTCGTCGCCGATCGAGGCACGGATCGCGTCGAATTGACGCTCGACCAGACCGGCGGTCGTTTGCGACGTCTCGGCCAGGAAAGTGCCGATTTCCTCGGCGCGGCCTTGCACGCGACGGAATGAATCATCGACAATCGCCGAGAAGGACGACATGACGTTGTCGAACTCTTCGCGTTGCGATTGTACGGAGGCAAGCAGGGTCTCGAGCGCGCCGCGGCGCTCGTCCAAAGTGCGATCGAGTTCGACCTGCGAGCGCGACAAGTCGGCGGCCGCCGCGGCCAGCGACTGCTGCTGATGGGCGATTGTTTCGTAAAGCGCGCGGGCGCTGCCAATTGTCGTCCCGGCATTGGCGCCGAGGTCTTCCATCTCCTTGGTGATGCTGGCAATGGCCTGCTCGAATTGCTGAATTCGCGCCGCGAGCGCCGTCTCGATGGCGACGAAACTCACGTCGGCGCTGCCGATCGTCTCCTGCAAGGCGGCGTTTCGGGCGGCGAGCGCATCGACGGTCGCGGCCATTTCCTGCTTCAGTTTTTCGTTGGTCGCGATAAGCGACTCGACCGAAGACGCCGCGTTGGCGGCGAGCGCTTCGTTGAAGCTCGCCGAAGACTGATCGAGCGCCGCGGTCAATTCGGCCTGCCTCTCGCCGAGCTGGCCGACGAGATCGGCGCCCTTTGTCTCGAGCACCGCATGGATCTCGTCGGAACGCGCCCGCAGGATCTCGTGCAGGTTGCGGCCGCGTTCATCGAGGGAAGTCTGCAGCTCCATGAGGCGCCCCGCCAGAAGCGTGCCGATCTCGGTGACGCGCTCGGAGAGGACACCGCCGATGTCGCCGATCCGCTCGGCGAGACGGATGTCGAGATCGTTCGAAGCCTGGGCGAGCAAATCCCTGAGAGCCTCGGCACGGCCGGTAAGCAGGTTTTCGAGTTGGCCGGATTCGTGGTCCAGCGCGGCGCTGATGTTGCTCGTGTGCTGGGTAAGCGCCGTGTCGATGTCGTGCACACGCACCGCGAGATTTTCTGAAAGTTCGCGCCCCCGCGTGTCGAGGTCGGTGGAAATCGCATCGAGGCGGCCGACCACGTGTTCCTCGAAGCGCGCCACCCGTCCGTCGAGCGTATCGGCAATCTCGGTGGCGCGGGCGCCGAGCGCCTCGTTGACCTCATCCGCCTTGGCGGAAAGCGATTCGGTAATCGCCGCGGCCCGGTCGGAGAGGATCTCGTCGATTTCGCCGAGCCGCTTTTCGAGAGCCTGGGCGACCTCGCGGCCGCCTTCGCCGAGAACCTTGGCAATGTCGAGCGTGCGCGCCGCCAGCGTTTCATTGAGCGCGTTGGCGCGCCCGTCGAGGCCGGAATCGACGCGCGCGATCAGCGAGTCGAGAGACTCCGCCATTTCCTGCATCTTGGCCGCGGCGCGATCTTCGAAAGCCCGGGTCTGCGATTCGAAAAGTTCGGCGTTCTCCCGGGCGCGCGCTTCAAGCTTGCTGTTGAGCTCGCCGCCCTGCACGGAAACAACCGATTCGATTCCTTCGAGTTGTTTGGCAAGCAGACCCGACAATTGCTGCGCATTGTCGCCGAGCCGGTCGGCAACGACGTTGCCGTGGCCAATAACTGTTTGCTCGAACTGGCTCATCCGCTCGGAGAGCGCCTCGTTGACACGCTCGCCGTGGGTGGCGATCGCGCTGACCGCTTCGCCGATCGTCTCGGCGAAGCGCTCGCTGGTCGCTCCGGCATGATAGGCGAAGGCCTGAAGCGAATCTTGCGCGACTTGGGTGAGACGTTCGTTGATCCGGTCGGATTGCGCGGTGACCTCGTCGATTCTTTGTGTCAGGTTCTGCGAGATGCCTTCCCGCGTCCGTTCCAAACGGCCCAAAATGTCCTCGGCCTGCGCCGCCAGATTTGCAATGAGCTGATCGCCGGCTTGTCCCAAAGCGAACCTGATCTCCTCGGCCTTGGCGCCGAGCGACATGGTGACGCGATTGCCGGCGGCGCTGAGATTTTCGCTCAAGCCGGTCGCCGCGGCGTCGAGCTCGTGAGAGAGGGAATCTCGCGCTCCGCCGATGGCGCTGCGCATGCGTTCGCCGATGGCTTGCATGGCCTCGCGCTCGGTCGACAATTCCTCGACCAGAGCGCGGATGCGCCGCTCGTTGTCGGAATAGGAGCGCTCGAGGTTCGATACCTCGGAGCGTACCAGGGTTTCGAGTTCGCTGGCGCGCGCCAAGGCCCGCTCGATGCCGTCGCCCATGGAGACGATTTCGCGGCGAATGGCGTGGGAGAGCGTGACCATCTGTTCGGTGGCAATCGATTCGGGCTCTGCGAGCCGCATGGCGATCTCGACCATCGAACGCGCCGTCAGTCGCATTTCCATGGCGCGGCGGGCGAGCACCGCCGTGATGAAGAAGAAGATCACCGGGCCGATCACCGCTATGGCGTAGAGCGGAATTTCAGGCTGCGTCAGAAACGAGACGTGCTGCAGATCGGCATGGCGGGCAGCGAGATAGAAAGCCGCGAGCCCGATCCAAAGCGCCGAAAAAAGTGCGGCGACGACGTAGGGCGCGCCGCTGGGCTTCTTGTTGATTGCCCGCAACATGGCGCCGACGGAGTCGCGGTCGTCGTTGGCCGGGGGGATCGAGGGCGTCACCACGGCACGTTCGGCGCTGAAATCGGCGGCCTCTTTTCCGGACTTTTTCGGCGTGAAAAGCGGGTGTTCTTCGATCTCCGGAAGGCGAAGCGCCCGGTCCGATTCGGACTCCTTGGCGGCTTGGCCCGAAGCCGGCGCTTCGGCGCTCTTGGAGGCGGCGTCGGCGTCGTCACCGGTAAGGTTCAAAGCCTCTTCGATCGCAGAAAGCGCCGCAGCCGCGGGATCTTGCGCCTTATTGGTGGCCATAACTGCCTCTTACTCAAGGGCGAAGCGCCCTGCCGCATGGACGGCGCGAAGCCATCCGTTAACCAATTTCCACTCTACATCTGGGCTTGTGTGATTGAAACCGCCGGTAGAGGAAGGTTTCGATTCGTCGTTAACGCGGCCTTCACCATAATTGAAAGATTTCTGCTGGGTGGTGTAAAGGGCTCGATCCAAGGCAGAATTTTCAAGCAAAAACTGTGTGATGGCAAGGAAAGACTTAGAAATGACGCGAACTGCGGTGGATAGCTG
>JASHVQ010000156.1 GCA_030044485.1 Methylovirgula sp.
CCTGCCGGTCGAGGCCGCGCAAGCTCACGTAATCGCGCGCCAGCTCGGCCTGCAGACTGAGCCGCACGGATTCGAGATCGGCGGCGCTGGCCTGCGCCTGCGCTTGCGCGGCCTTGACGCGGTCGCGGATGCGGCCCCAAAGATCGACTTCGTAGCTTGCCGTCGCCTGGATCGTGTTGGCGCCGTAATAGGTCGGCTCGCCCGCGCCGCGCAGCGGGCGATGCGCCGATTGCTTGTTGCCGGAAAGCACGTCCTCGTTGTCGACTTCCGGATAGAAGGCGGATTGGGCTTCGAGAACATAGTCGCGCGCCTGCAGATAATTGGCGAGCGCCGCGGCGAGATCCGGATTGGCGGCTTCGACCTGCGGCTCGAGCTCGTCGAGAAGCCGGTCGTTGAAGCCGCGCCACCAATCTCCGTGCGGGGCGCCGTCGCCCGGCTGCGCGAGCCGCCAATTGCCCGCCTCCTTGAAATGCGCCGGAACTTCGACCGCGGGGGGATGATAGGCGGGGGCGAGGTCGCAGGCTGCGAGCAGAAGCGCCGGCGCGACCGCCAGCCCGATCGGAACTCTCATCGCACGTCCCCCGTCCGATGCCTAACGCGCGCTCGCCTCGGCTGCAGGCTTTGGCTCGCCGGCGATATTCACTTTGTCGCCGTCCGCAATCGAATCCCAAGGACTTCTGATCACGCGATCGGCGGTCGTCAGTCCCGACAGCACCTCGACCTCGGTGCCCAGATCCCGCCCGACCTCGATGGGAGCGAGTTTAACGGTGTCGTCAGGACCGACGGTCGCCACTTCGGCCGTATCGCGTCGAAAGATGAGGGCGCTCGCGGGAATCCGCAAAACCTCCTCGTTCGCGGGTAGCTCAAAATGCACCTCGACGAAAGAGCCGGGCTGCAACAGGCCATCGCTATTGTCGCGATGCAGTTCGACAAGCAGCGAACGACCCTTCAGGGAAATGGCGTTGGAGGTCGTGGCCACATTGGCTTTGAAGCTCCGGTCCGGATATTGGGGAAGCTTCAGCTCGGCCGGCATTCCCTCGCGGATCTCCGCGCTGAAGGATTGGGGAACGGCAACGTAGATGCGCATCTCATGGTTATCCGCAACCTCGAACAGGGCGGACGGCGCCGAAGAGGAGCCCCCGGATTCGCCGAGGACATTGCTGGTCGGCGTCGAGACAACGAGCGCGCCGACATCGACATTGCGCGCCGTCACCACGCCATCGAAGGGCGCCACGATCCTCTTATAGGCTTCGAGGGAGGCGAGCTTGGCGACAAAGGCTTGGGACGCCGTCACCGCGGCCTTGGCCGCCTCATATTCCCCGGCCTTTTCATCGGCGTCCTGCTGCGAGACGGCGGCCGTGTTGCGCAGCGCCTCCCAGCGCTTGGCCGTGAGCTCGGCCAGCGCTTCGTTGGCTTGCGCCTTGGCGAGATCGCCCTTTGCTTCGGCATATTGCTGGTCGAGGTCCGGCGTATCTATTTCCGCAAGCAGATCGCCCGCCTTCACTTTTGCGCCTATGTCCTTGTACCACATCTTCACATAGCCGTTGACGCGCGCGTAAAGCGGCGCCTGGTACCAGGCCTCGACGTCGCCTGGCAGGACGAGTTGCTGCTGGCCGACGCCGCGCTCCGCAGTGACGACATCGACGCTCGGCACCGCCTGGGTCTCGGTCCATTGCGCGAGGCTCGACTCCTTCTTCTCGCGGCTGGCGATGCCGAAGAACGCGACGCCGATCGCGACGAGCCCGGCGAGTGCCAGACGCCACATGACTTTCCGGCCCAGGCGCTTCGAATTTTTCGGGGCGATTTTGAGGTCTTGTTCCATCACGGCCTGGTCAGTGCGACGACTGCGTCGCGACATTAGTCCTGTGGCCGCGCGAATGCATCAGCGTGAACAATGCCGGCACGAACAAGAGGGTTGCGCAGGTCGCGCAGAGAAGGCCGCCGATCACCGCCCGCCCGAGAGGCGCGTTCTGGTCGGCGCTCAGCGCCATCGGCAGCATGCCGATGATCATGGCGAGCGCCGTCATCAGCACCGGACGGAAGCGGGTGAAGCCGGCATCGATCGCCGCCGTGGCCGCATCGGCTCCTTCGGCCAGCTTTTCGCGCGCGAAACTGACGACGAGGATACTGTTGGCGGTGGCGACACCCATGCACATGATCGCGCCGGTCAGCGCCGGCACCGAGAGAGTCGTGAAGCTCGAGAACAGGATCCAAACGATGCCGGCCAAGGCCGTCGGCAAGGCGGCGACGATCACGAAAGGATCGAGCCAAGACTGGAAGTTGACGACGATCAGCAGGTAGATGAACACGATCGCCAGCGCCAGGCCGGCGAAAAGCTGACCGAAGGCTTCCTGCATCGTGCTGACCTGGCCGCGCAGCACGACGCTCGAACCGGGCGGTGCCTCGGCTTTGGTGTCGTCGAGAATTTTCTGAATGTCGGTCGCCACGCTGCCGAGGTCGCGGCCATGGGCGGAGGCGTAAATATCGACGACCGGTTCGACATTGTAATGCGAGACGACGCCGTTGCTCCAGCCGCGCCTTATGCTCGCGATGCCGCCCAGCAATTGCGACGCATTCGTCGATGTGACCGGGACATCGTTGAGATCGCCCAGCGTATCGACCCAGTATTGCGGCATCTGTACGACGATCGGATAGGAGACGCCGTTCTTCGGATTGAGCCAGAAGGTCGGCGCCGTTTGGAAGCTGCCGGCGAGCGTGTCCTGCACGGAATCGGCGATGTTCTTCTCGGTGAGCCCCACGCTGCCGGCCAGCGAACGGTCGACGTCGACATAGAGGGTCGGCACGTTGAACGCCTGCTGAATGCGCGGGTCGGCAACGCCCGTGACCTCGGCGATCCTCGCGAAGATCTTGTTGGCATAGGCGCGGTCGGCTTCGAGATCGTGCCCGATGATTTGGACGTCGATCGGCGCCGGCAGGCCGAAATTGAGGATCTGGCTCACCATGTCCGCCGGCAGGAACGCGAACGTCGTCCCCGGAAAGAGCCGCGGCAAGGCTTCGCGCATTTTATCTATGTAACCATCCGTGTCCTTCGCCATATCGCGTTTCACGGTGATCAGAATGTCCGCGTCGGCTGCTCCGATGCTGCCCGAATTCGCATAGGCCATATTGATGCCGCTGATCGGCAGCCCGATGTTGTCGACGATGCTGTCGAGAGCACCAGCCGGAATAATGTTGTGGACCGCATCCTCGATCTTGTCGCAGAGGCTCGCCGTCTCCTCGATCCGCGTCCCGACCTGCGCTCTGACGTGCAGCCTGATTTGATTGGACTCGACGGAGGGAAAGAAGTTCTGACCGAGGAAAGGCAGAAGGCTGAACGACGCCAGCACGACGATCAGGAATCCGAAGATGAAACGCCAACGGCGTGCCAGCGCGAGTTCGAGCAGATTGCGGTAGGCGACGCGAACCCTCTCGAAGCGATGCTCGAAGTTGCGCTGAAAGCGTGCAAGCGGATTGCGGCTTGGCGGCGGCTCATGCTCGTCCTCGCCGCGTTGCCGCGCTTGCGCGGCGAGCAAATGGCGCGCCAGCGTGTTCACCAGCGTGCGCGACAGCAAATAAGAAAAGCACAGCGCGAAGACCACCGCCTTGGCCATGGGGCGGAAGAGGAATCCCGAAACGCCGCCGAGGCTGAACATCGGCACGAAGACGATGCAGATGCAGAGCAAGGAAACGGTTGCGGGAATGACGATCTGCCGCGCCCCGTCCATGATGGCAAGCTCGATCTCCTTGCCCTGTTCGAGATGGTAGTTGATGTTTTCGATCGTCACCGTGGCGTCGTCGACCAAGATGCCGACGGCAAGCGCCAGGCCGCCCAGCGTCATGACGTTGATCGTCTCTCCGGTCGCCGAAAGCATGGCGATCGAGCCGAGCACGGCGAGCGGTATCGAGATCAGGATGATGGTCGTCGAGCGCCAACTGCCGAGAAAGAGCAGGATCATCAATCCGGTCAGCGCCGCCGCGATCGTGCCCTCGCGCAACACGCTGTCGACCGACGCCTTCACGAAGGCGGATTGATCGCCGACCGCATCGATATTGAGTCCGGGCGGAAGCGAAGCCCGGATCTTGGGCAGGAGCGCCTTGACGCCGTTGATCACGTCGAGCGTCGAAACGGAGCCTGCCTTCTGAATCGTCATCAAAACCGCATGCGCGCCGTTGACGCGCACCATATTGATCTGCGGCGGATAGCTGTCATGCACAAAGGCGACGTCGCCGATGTAGACCATGGAATTGTCGACCCATTTGATCGGCAGCCTGTTCAAGTCGGCGATGTCTTGCGGCGCGTCGTTCATATCGACGACATATTCGAACCGGCCGATTTTTTCCGTGCCCATCGGAATGATGAGATTCTGGTCGGCGAGCGCGTCGACGACGTCCTGTGCCGAGAGGCCGTAGGACTGCAGCTTGCGTTGATTGATGTCGACTTGGACCTGCCGCACCTTGCCGCCGTAGGGCGAGGGAATGGCGGCGCCGGCCACGGTCGCGAGCTGCGGCCGGATGAAATTTTGCCCGTAGTCGAAGAGATCGGCCTGCGAAATCGTCGAACTCGAAAGGGCGAGCTGCAGAACGGGCACGCTCGAAGCGTTGAAGAGCAGGACGTAAGGCGGCGTGATCCCGGGCGGCAGGAACTTGAGCACCGTTTGCGAAGCCGCGGTCACCTGCGCGAGCGCGGTGTTGATGTTGACGTTGGGCTGGAAAAAGACTTTGACGATTCCGTATCCGGTCAGCGACTGCGATTCCATGTGCTGGATATCATTGACCTGCGAGCTCAGCGTGCGCTCGTAGTAATAGATGACGCGCCCCGACATGTCGTCGGGCGGCAGGCCGTTGTAGGTCCAAACGACGCTGACGACAGGAATGTTGATGTCGGGGAAGACATCGACCGGCGTCCTCACCCAGGCCATCACGCCGAAGATGAGAATCAGCATCGCCATCACGACGAACGTGTAGGGACGTTGCAGTGCTATCCTGACGATGCCGATCATCGCCCTTGAAAACTCCTATCCCGGAGCCGCAGTTCGGCGCGGGCCGCGGGGCTTGGAACGATGCACGCTGACGTTGGGGCGCGACCGGAGGTCGAACGCGATGCGCAGCAGGCGGCAACCCGGATCGGCTCGCATGCCTGGAGGACGCAACCGGAGGGTTGGCGCGACTTTAGTCGGCGACATCCCGCGGCGTTACTAAATAAAAATTTCGATTTGCAAGCCGAGGCGGCGGCGATTTGTGTCACAGACAAGGTCCGTGCATTTGCGACGAAAAGTTAACGCCGGACAATACGCCGCAGACACAAAGATTTATTTGTAGCGCGCGTGGGATTACTTCCCTGCCTTCCAGCTAGACCGGCGTCGCGCTCTCAATCTTGTGAACAGGACGATCCGAGTCTTCGCTCGCCTCGAAGCGCGGCCTGGCGTCGGGCACCATTTCGAAGGCCGCACCATGGGCAGCATCGCGCAGCCTTAAGGTAAAGCCGTGCAACTCGGCGATGGTCGCGGCCATGCCGAGCCCGAGCCCATTGCCGGGAACATGTTCGTGCTCGGCGCAGCGATAGAACCGCCTGAAAATCTTCTCGCGTTCGCCGGGCGCGATCCCCGGGCCGTTATCGGCAACAAGCACCGAGGGGCCTTGCGGCTTGGCGGCAAT
>JASHVQ010000157.1 GCA_030044485.1 Methylovirgula sp.
AGGAAATGAAGGCGGCCTTCGCGCCGCGCGGCTGGCGCGTGCTTCTCGCCGTGCCGTTCGACGACGATTCATGGGACTATGCCGCCTATTCGCACATCGTCGATTTCATGATCCTCATGGCCTATGACGAACATTGGGAGGAGGGGACCTCCGGGAGCATTGCCAGCCAGGGCTGGTTTGAGCGCCTGCTCGACGCAAGAATGAAGGACCTCGATCCGCGTCACACGATCATTGCGCTCGGCAACTACGGTTACGATTGGGTGGGGGCAAAGCCCGCCGACGACCTGACCTTCCAGGATGCGGCGCGGCTCGCGCACACGACCGACGCCGAGATCGACTTCGATCCCGACGCTGAGAATCCGCACTTCACTTACAAAGGCGCGGATGGCGCGGCGCATGATGTTTGGTTCCTCGACGCGGTCAGCGCCTTCAACGAGATTCACGCCTCCGACATTTATCAGCCGGTCGGTTACGCGCTTTGGCGGCTCGGTTCGGAGGATCCCTCCGTATGGTCGGTCATGGGGCGTCCCTATGGCGCGCCGGCGCCGGACGGGTTGAAGACGATTCCCTCGAGCCAGGAAGTCTATTTCGAAAACCAAGGCGAGATATTGCATATCGCCGCCGAGCCATCCGAGGGCCAGCGGGTCATGGAATTCGACCCGCAGACGGGCGACATCGTCGACGAGAATTACACGGTGCTGCCGTCGTCCTTCGTCATCCAAAGGTTTGGGCTTGCGAAAAAAAAGCTGGCGCTGACCTTCGACGACGGCCCCGACCCGACCTATACGCCGCAGATCCTCGACATTCTCAAGGAGAAAAACGTCCGCGCCACTTTCTTTATCGTCGGCGAAAATGCCGGCGCCTATCCGGATATCGTGCAGCGCGAATATGACGACGGCCACGACATCGGCAATCACACGTTCACGCATCCGAACGTGGTCGAATTGCCGCTCGGCCTGGCGAAACTCGAAATCAATGCGACGCGCCGTCTGTTCGAGGCGATCACCGGCCATTCCATGCGGCTGTTCCGTGCGCCCTATCTCGGCGATTCCGATCCGACCACCTATGACGAGCTCGAGCCCGTGGCCGTGGCGCAAAAAATGGGCTTCGTGACGGTCGGCCTGAGAATCGATCCCGACGATTGGCTGCGCCCGCCGGCGCAGACGATCATCGACCGCATTCTCAGACAGGTGGCCGACAAAGATCCGGACAATGCCGGCAATGTCATCCTTCTGCACGACGCCGGCGGCGACCGTTCGGAGACGGTCAAGGCGCTACCGAAACTCATCGATGCGCTGCGCGCCGCGGGCTACGAGCTCGTTCCCGTTTCCGAACTCGCCGGGCTTACGCGCGAAGAGGCCATGCCGACGCTGCCGCCCGCCATGTTCGAGCCGCTCGTCAATCGCTCCGTCTTCTACACGCTCGGATATTCGGGCCATCTCCTGCAGGCGATGTTCATCGGGGCGATTTGGCTCGGCCTCGCGCGTGTCGCCTTCTTGAGCGGGCTCGGCCTCGTGCATCGCTGGCGGGAGTGGCGGCGGGTGAAACCGGCCATTGGCGGCGCTTACCCGGAGGTCAGCGTCATCATTCCCGCCCATAACGAAGCCAAGGTCATCGCCAAGTCGATCGAACGGATTTTGGCGAGCAATTATCCGGACCTCGAGGTCATCGTCGTCGACGACGGCTCGAGTGATGGAACCTCGCCGGTGGTCGCGGGTCGCTTCGGCAATCTGCCCAACGTCAAACTGATCACGACGACGAACGGCGGCAAGGCCAGCGCCATCAATCTCGGGCTGGCGCAGGCCAAGGGCGAACTCATCGTGGCGCTCGACGCCGATACGCTCTTCGAGGCGGATACGATCGGCAATCTTGCCCGCTGGTTCGAAGACCCGAAGGTGGGCGCGGTCGCCGGCAATGCCAAGGTCGGCAACCGGATCAATACGGTCACCCGCTGGCAGGCTCTCGAATATATAAGCGCGCAAAACCTCGAGCGCCGCGCGCTGGTCACGCTCGGCTGCATCACGGTCGTCCCGGGCGCGGTCGGCGCCTGGCGGCGCGAGGCTCTGGAGCGCGTCGGCTGCTTCCCGGTCAATACGCTCGCCGAGGACCAGGACCTGACGATCGCCGTGCAGAAGGCGGGCTACCGCGTCGTCTTCGACGGCGAGGCCGTCGCCTGGACGGAAGCGCCCGACACGGTTCAAGGCCTTGTCGCGCAGCGCTTCAGGTGGGCCTATGGCACCTTGCAGTGCCTCTGGAAACATCGCGGCGTCACCTTCCGCCCGCGCTATGGGACGCTTGGGCTGATCGCCATACCGCAGGTTTGGCTGTTCCAGGTCGCGCTGGCGATCATGGCGCCGCTCGTCGATTTCATGCTGGTCTGGCAGATCCTGCGCACCGGGCTCGACTATCTGCAGCACCAGAGTCAGTTCAATCCCGACAGTATGATGATCACGCTGTCATATTTCTTGGCCTTCATGGCGACCGACTTTGCCGCGGTCGCGCTCGCCTTCATTATCGAGCGCAACGAAAACTGGCGGCTGATGCTCTGGCTCGGCCTGCAAAGGTTCTGCTACCGGCAGATCCTCTATTACGTGGTCGTCAAATCCACGGCGACCGCCTTGCTCGGGCCTTTCGTCGGCTGGGGCAAGCTCGACCGCAAGGCAACCGTCACGCTGCCGCCGCTCGCCGAATGAAGGGCGCTCCCGGCGCGGTTCTCCGGTCCATATAGGCTGGCCGCGACTTTACTTGTCAGCGCCCGTGCAGGGATCGATCGGCGGGGGATGGCGCAGGCCGATGATCGTGCCGGTCGGCATATAATCGATGCCGCCGCGCAGGCCGTCGCCGGCGCGCGCCATCTGCACCTGATCGTAAAGGCGCGCCAGAACGCCGTCTTTCTTCGAGGCGAAATGCAGGATGTCGGCCGCGGCGACGAAGAGTACGGCAATCACCGACATGGCGAGCGCCATGCTCTCAAAACTCGTTCCGCGCTGATCGCGCAGAAATACGCCCAGACTCATTCCTGCCTCCCATCGGCCGAGCCCGAGCATGCGACGGCAGGGTTAAGGGAAAGTTGACGAATTGCGGAAAGGGCGGCCCAAACGTGCCAGCCCGCGACGGGCCCTAGAGGACCACAAGCTCGCTCGAAAAGGCGGCGCGCTCCTGGATGAAGGCAAAACGTGCCTCGGGCCTGTTGCCCATCAGCCGCTCGACCGATTCTTCGGTTTCTCCGGCATCCCCGGGGACGATCTCGACGCGCAACAGGACGCGCTTGCGCGGGTCCATCGTCGTCTCTTTCAGCTGCGAAACCTGCATCTCGCCGAGGCCCTTGAAGCGGCTCACCTCGACCTTGCCTTTGCCGGTAAGCACGGTGCGGATCAGTTCGTCGCGATGCGCGTCGTCGCGCGCATAGACATGGTTCGCGCCTTGCGTCAGCCGGTAGAGCGGGGGGACAGCCAAGAAGAGATGGCCGTTTTCGATGAGCTTCGGCATCTGCCGGTAGAAGAAGGTGATGAGCAGCGAGGCGATATGCGCGCCGTCGACATCGGCGTCGGTCATGACGATGATCTTCTCGTAGCGCAGATCCTCGTCGCGATAATGCGCGCCGGCGCCGCAACCGAGCGCCTGGATCAAATCGCCGAGCTGCTGATTGGCCGAGAGCTTGTCGGGCGTGGCGCTGGCGACATTGAGGATCTTGCCGCGCAGGGGCAGAACGGCCTGGTTCGTCCGGTCGCGCGCCTGCTTGGCAGAGCCGCCCGCGGAATCGCCCTCGACGATGAATAATTCGGAGCCCTGCGCGCTTGTGTTCGAGCAGTCGGCGAGCTTGCCCGGAAGCCGCAGCTTGCGCCCGGCATTCTTGCGCGCCACGTCCTTCTCGGCGCGCCGCCGCAGCCGTTCCTCGGCGCGCTCTATGGTGAAATCGAGCAGTTTGAGCGCCGCCGAAGGAGAGGCCGCCAGCCAATGGTCGAAACCGTCGCGCAAATTCGTCTCGACAATGCGCGCCGCCTCCTGGCTCATCAGCCGGCTCTTGTTCTGACCCTGGAATTCGGGATCGCGCAGGAAGATCGAAATCAGGGCGGCGCAAGACCCCAAGACGTCCTCGCTGGCGATATTGGCGGCGCGCTTGGCTTGGCCGATGCGCTCCGCATGGTCCTTAAGGGCGCGCAGCAGGGCGCTGCGCAGGCCCGCCTCGTGCGTGCCGCCGTCGGGCGTGGGAATGGTGTTGCAATAGGAATGAAGAAAGCCGTCGTCCGCGGCAAGCCAAGCGACGGCCCATTCGAGCGAGCCATGGCCGCCGGGTTTCTCGACCTTGCCGGCGAAGCTTTGTTCGATGACCAGGTCCTTGCCTTCGATATCCTGCGCCAGATAGTCCTTCAGCCCGCCCGGAAAGTGAAAGACGGCCTCGGCGGGAATCGCGGCGCCCGCCTCGAGCAATTGCGGCGCGCAATGCCAGCGGATCTCGACGCCGCCGAAAAGATAGGCCTTAGAACGCGCCATGCGGAAAAGCCGCGCCGGCTTGAACTTTGCGCCCTTGCCAAAAATCTGCTCGTCGGGCTTGAAGCGCACCTTCGTGCCGCGCCGGTTGGCCACGCGGCCAATCTCCTCAAGCTTGGTCTTCGGCGCGCCGCGCTCGAAGTTTTGGCGATAGAGCGTCTGCCCGCGCGCCACT
>JASHVQ010000158.1 GCA_030044485.1 Methylovirgula sp.
CCTATGTCGAGTCCTTGTCGCGGCGCTCGCAATGAAAGTCGGCGCAGACAAGGAAGCTCCCAAAAAGTCGGCAATTGGCAGGCGTCTGATTCTGCGCCGTCGGCCCGTCAACCTCAAGACCTGGCTTGCAAGCCTGCGGCGCGCCGAGAACGGCCGCGGCATTGCGACCTATGTCGGCGCGGCATTCAGTTTCGGCATCGCCGCGCTGGCGATCTTCGTTCTGGTGCGTACCCTCAGCCACATCAATCCCGCCGAGCTGCGCAACGCGATCGCCGCAACCAGCGACGAACAGATTCTCGCCGCGGCGGGGCTCACCTGCCTCTCGTTCCTGGCGCTGACCGGTTATGACGGCGTGGCGCTGCTGCAATTGCGCCAGAAAGTGCCCTATCCCACGACCGCTCTCGCCTCCTTCACGAGCTACGCGGTCTGTTTCACGCTCGGCTTTCCGCTGATTACGGCGGGGACGGTGCGCTATTGGATTTATTCGCAGGCGGGGCTCTCGGCGGAGAAGATCGCCAGCCTGACGGTCATCGCCGGCGTGACCTATTGGCTGGGCATGGCGCTGATCGTCGGCGTCGGCCTGATCCTGCGGGGCGGAACCATCAGCTCGATCGACCACTTCGATCCGCACGTCAACGCGCTCATCGGGATCGGGGTGCTCGTTTGTCTGGCGTCCTATCTCGTCTGGGTTTCGCTCGGGCCTCGCAAGACGCGCATCCAGGGGTTCAAGCTGGAATTGCCGGGCTTCAAGCTGACCGCCGGGCAGATCACGCTCGGCGTTCTCGACCTTTGTTCGGCGGCCGGCGTCCTCTATGCGCTTCTGCCGGCGCCGCGCGCCCTCGATTTCTTCACCTTCGCGGTTGTCTATGTTTTCGGTTGCGCGCTGGGCATTGCGAGCTACGCGCCAGGCGGCATCGGCGTGTTCGAGGCGACCATGCTGAAAGCGGTGCCGGTTCCCTCGCAGGAAGCGCTGCTTGCGGCGCTGCTTCTCTTCCGCATCATCTATTATCTCATCCCCTTCCTGCTGGCGCTTGCCTTGCTCGGCGCGCATGAAGGCCTGCGCCATACGCAGAACCTGCGCGAATTCATGCGCGGCGGCGACGAAAAGGAAAACGGCGACGGTTGATCGCTGGAGCGGGCGAAGGGAATCGAACCCTCGTATGCAGCTTGGGAAGCTGCCGTTCTGCCATTGAACTACGCCCGCGCCAGCCCGACGTTAAGATATGCGCGGAGCGCGATCAAGGATGCCGCGAGCGCGCGCCGGATCAGCGCATGCGGAAATGTTTGGAGAGCTTCAGGCCCTGGCCCTGATAATTCGAGACGCCCGCCGCGCCGTAGAGAACGTCGGGCGCTTCTGCCATTTTCTCGAAGACGAGGCGGCCGATCACCTGTCCATCCTCCAGGATGAACGGCACTTCGTGGCTGCGCACTTCGAGCACGGCGCGGGCGCCCGGCTGACCGCCCTGCGTATAGCCGAAACCCGGATCGAAGAAGCCCGCGTAATGGACGCGGAACTCGCCCATGGCGGGATCGATCGGTACCATTTCCGCGGCGAGATCGGGAGGAATATGCAGCTTTTCCTGCGAGGCGAGAATGTAGAATTCGTCGGGGTCGAGGATCAGTCTCCTGTCGGCTCGCGCCTCGATCGGCTCCCAGAAATCGCTTGCCTCGTAAGTGCCGACGCTATCGACATCGATGATGTCGGTATGTTTCTGCGCCCTATAGCCGATGATCCTGCTTTCCAGCGTCGCATCGCTCAAGGCGACCCGCAGCACGAGGCCGCCGCGCAGGTTCAACTCGCCGTCGACGAGCGGCGTCTGCCGGTGGCGCTTGCGCAGCTCCTTGTCGTCGACGGCGAAGTCGGTGCGCTGCAGCTGCTGAGAATTCAGCCGCCGGAAACGGATTTGATTGAGTCGCGAACCCTCGTGAACGCGCACGCTGAAGCTGCGCGGCGAAACCTCGGCATAGAGCTGGCCGAAATAGCCGCTTTCGGTGACATCGAAGATTTCGCTGCGGTCGGTAATGAGGCGCGTGAAAATGTCGAGCCGCCCGCTCGAGCTTTTCGGATTGGCGGTCGCCGATATGCTGACCGGCAGGGCTAGGGACTCGAGCAAAGGGATGACATAGACGCAGCCCCTTTCGAGCACCGCGCCGCGGCCCTTGAGGCTGATCTCGTCGGGTTTGAGCATCTTGAGCTGTTCTTCGACCGTCCGGCCCTTGCCGGGCAGAAAGCTCGCCCGCACCCGATAGGCGCGCGGCCCGAGCCGCAGGTCGAGGCTCGCGGGCTGAAGCTGCGAGGGCGCGACCGGGCTCAAGGCGCGGATTAGATTGCGCCGCAGCATCAGCTCGATCTTGTCATGCCCAAGCAGGCCGAACGCATTGCCGAACAGCGGCGAGGCGTTTTCGTCGTCAAGCGGCAGGGAGCTTGCGTGCATGTTCATGTGAAACTTCAGGCTCGCACGACAGGCCTCAGTTTATGGCCTTGGCGCGGCGCGAACCAGAAGCATTTCCCCTTGAGCAAGGTCTCCGCACGGGTTATGCAGAACTTACGTGGTCATTTGGGCCGGCCGGCTTGCCGCCACGTTAAACAAGGGACTAAAGGGCCGTGGTTTCGTCGCGAAGCCTCTTTTCCCTTTTCTTCCGGCCTCATGCGTCTGCGGCTCAGTCCGGGCCGGCAGGAATAGGAGATAAGATGGCGAAGAAAAAGCCCCCGAGCCGCGATCCCAAGACCTGGCGGGAGGCGACCAAGCTCGTCCATGGCGGGACGCTGCGCTCGCAATTCGGCGAGACGTCCGAGGCTATCTTCCTCACCCAGGGCTTCGTTTACGACAGCGCCGAGGCCGCCGAAGCCCGTTTCAAGGGCGAAGCGCCGGGCTTCGTCTATTCGCGCTACTCCAATCCGACCATCGCCATGTTCGAGGAGCGCATGTGCCTGCTCGAAGGCGCCGAGGCGGCGCGCGCCACGGCGAGCGGCATGGCGGCGGTCACGGCCTCCCTCTTGGGACAGCTCAAGGCCGGCGACCATGTCGTCGCGGCCCGCGCCCTTTTCGGGTCGTGCCTTTATGTGGTCGAAGACCTCCTGCCGCGTTTCGGCGTCGCCTCGACCCTGGTCGATGGCGCGGATCTCGACCAATGGCGCAATGCGGTCAGAGCGCAAACCAAGACCTTTTTTCTCGAGACGCCGACCAATCCCTGCCTCGAAGTCTACGACATCGAGGCCATCGCCGAGGTCGCGCATCGGGCCGGAGCGACGCTTGTCGTCGACAATGTCTTCGCCTCGCCGGTCCTGCAGAAGCCACTCAAGCTTGGCGCCGATTGCAGCGTCTATTCGGCGACCAAACATATCGACGGTCAGGGCCGATGTCTGGGCGGCGTGATCCTCGCGCGCCGTGACTTCATCGACACTCATATCCATAATTTTCTGCGCCAGACAGGCCCCGCCCTGTCGCCGTTCAATGCCTGGATTCTGCTGAAATCTCTGGAAACTCTCCCGTTGCGCGTCGCCGCGCAGATGCGCAACGCCGAGGCGATCGCCGATGCGCTCGCCGCCCATCCGAATATCAAGCGCCTCATCTATCCGGGCCGCCCCGACCATCCGCAGGCGAAGCTCGCGCGCCGGCAGATGACGGGCGGCGGCACGCTTGTCTCCTTCGAAGTGGCCGGCGGCAAGCAGGCGGCATTCGCCTTCGCCGACGCGCTTTCGATCATAAAAATCTCCAACAATCTCGGCGACGCCAAGAGCATCCTGACGCATCCGGCGACGACGACGCATCAGCGCTTGACGCCCGAGGCGCGCGCCGCTTTGGGGATCACGGACGGGCTGGTGCGGCTTTCGGTGGGGCTCGAAGACCCCGAAGACCTGATCGAAGATTTGCGCCAGGCGCTCTCGGTCGTCGAGCGCGCCGGCCTTGCCGCCGAATAAGACTGGCGGGCTTTTAAGGCCCCAAATCAAGGAATCGTTCGCCTTATTTCTGCGTGCAAAACCAGCGGCTTTGTCACCTTCCTTCGTGCAACGAAACGTCAAGGTCTTGTTGGGAAAATAAGGCCGGTGCGACGATGAATTGGAAGCTCCCCCTCGGTCTCGTCCTTTGCGTCCTTCTGCCTTTGTCGGTCGCGGCGTCGGCGGTCGACGACACGCCCGACATCATCGCCTTGCGGGCGAAATATCTGCCGCCCGGCGCAATCCCCTACCCCGACGACAATCCCTATTCGGCGGCCAAGGCGCAGCTCGGCAAGACCCTGTTCTTCGACCCGATTTTCTCCTCCTCCGGAACGCTGTCTTGCGGCAGTTGCCACAAACCGGATCGCGGCTGGGAGGACGGATTGTCGCTCGCCGTCGGCGACTCGCGCCAGGCGCTGAAACTCAAGACGCCTTCGCTCATCGACGATGCCTGGCTCGACCGGCTCGGCTGGGACGGCAGGTTTGTCAGTCTCGAAGCGGTGACTTTCGCGCCGATCACCGGCAAGCAGAACATGAACATGTCGGAAGCGGGCGTGATCGCGCGGCTTTCGAGCATCCCCGAGTATGTGCACGATTTCAAAACGGTTTTCGACGACGCCACGATCAGCCGCAAGCACATCGAGATGGCGCTCGCCACTTATGAGCGCTCAATCGTCGCGGCGCAGGCGCCATTCGACCGCTGGGCGGCGGGCGACGATGCTGCCATCAGCCAAGCCGCCAAGCGCGGCTTTGCCATCTTCAACGGCAAGGGACGTTGCGCCGAATGCCACAGCGGCTGGGCTTTCACCGACGGCTCGTTCCACGACATCGGCGTGGCCAAGGACGGCGACGTCGGCCGCGGCCGGCTCTTTCCCACCTCCGTCAAACTCCAGCACGCCTTCAAGACGCCGACGCTGCGCGATGTCGCGCTGCGCGCGCCTTACATGCACGACGGCTCGGTGCCGACCCTTGAAGCCGTCATCGACCTCTACGACAAGGGCGGGATCGCGCGGCCGAGCCGCTCGGAAGTGATCAAGCCGCTGGGTCTGACCGCGCAGGAAAAGGCCGACCTGCTGGCCTTTCTCAACACTCTGACCAGTCGGGCGCAGCCGATCGATATCCCCGCGCCGCCGCGCTAATTCAGCAAATCTGCGGAAGGGCCGCGCCAAGCAAGGCGAGCCCGGAGACGAACAATGTGCCGCCCCATTGTTCGAAGCTGACCGCATAGGCGGGCAGGCGCTGCGCGGCGCACGCCAGGCTCGTGCCGGCGACCAGGCTCATCAGGCTCATAAGGCTCAAAGTGATGATCATAAGATCCGTCTCGATTGACCGGCGAACAGGCTAGAGCCGGAAGACTTGCCAATTCCTTGCCGGAGCGCCGCGCCGGGGCCGATGCGGCGAGCGTCTGGATGAAAGGTTAATAGACAGCGCTTTCATGAAGCGGATTAACCAAATATTAAGTTTAGCAAAGACTCTAAGTTAAAATTCTCATAATTTGCCCCTGCCCAAGATGCGGGGGTAGACATGCGTGTGCGTTCGAGCTGGCTGCGGCCGGCCGGTATGGTCTTGTGTGCTTTCGGCTTGCTCCTGGTGTGTTCGCAAGAGGCCAGCGCCCACATCAAATGGTTCTGCGCCTATAATGTCGCGGGCCAGCCGCGCGGCCTTGAAAACGTTCTCTGCCCGGACTTCGAACTTCTCAACCTGACAGCGGTGTCGACGCTGCTCGCCGGCTACCTCGTCGAGGTCAGCTTCGTCGGCGAGGCTTTGATGGCCGCGCTCAATAGGGTGACGAGCGTCCTGCGCGACAATTCCGAAAAACTGATGCGCGGCGCTTGCGGCTTCTTTTTCGTGGCGCTGTGGACGAAGGGCGGCATTATCCTGACGCCGGAACTCATTACCGCCTCGCCGCTCATTTCCTGGATTCAGCTGGGCCTCGCCGCCTGTCTCCTTTGGCGGGCGACTTTGCCCGTCACCGCGCTTGGCATCCTTGGCCTTTATTCGCTCTCTATCTGGCAATACGGCATCTTTCATCTCATGGACTATCCGATCTTCCTCGGAATCGCCGCCTATCTCGCCCTGGTCGGCGCGCAGCAGAACTTCTTCGGCATGCGGCCGGTCGATATCCTGCGCTGGAGCGCGGCCGTGACGCTGATGTGGGCTTCCATCGAGAAATGGGCCTATCCGCAATGGACTTTCCCGCTCATGGTCGCCCATCCGCAAATGACGTTCGGCTATACGCCGGAGTTCTTCATGCGGGCGGCGGGCATGGTCGAGTTCACCCTGTCCTTCGCGCTGCTGCTGACGCCGCTGGCGCGGCGCGTGGCGGCGATCGTGCTCACCGCCATGTTCGTCAGCGCGGTGTTCGGCTTCGGCAAGATCGACGCCATCGGTCATGCGCCGATCGTCGCCGTGCTGCTCACCATCATCGGCGATGACCTTGTCGCGCCGCGCTTCTCGCGGGTCTATTTGGGCGTCAAGGAGGCCTGGACGAAGTTCAAGCTTAAGCTTTCGCCCTGGGACTTTGTGCTGATTCCGGCCGGTTATTGGAGCGCGCTCGTCGCCTTCCTGGCCGTTTACTACGTGCTGCACACGGTGCTCTTCGGAACGAAGATCGTCTGAGCCTATTTTACGGTGACGACGAGCCGCATCTTCGGGTGGATGCCGCAGAGAACGTTGAAGGTTCCGGGCACGGAAAAGACAACGTCCGTCTTGCTGCCCGGAAGCTGATCGCCGGAATCGAAGCTGAACGTGTCGGATTCGACGTAGGCGTGATGCAGAAGGTCGCCGTCGTCGTTGACGATCCGCACCGTGTCGCCGCGATGGATGGTCAGGACGTTCGGGTGGAACTCCCGCCCCTTCTGCGAGACGATATAGGGGGCGGACGCGGTCCAGGCCGCTCCCTGAAGAGACAGCAGCAGGCCGAGGCAGGCGGCGCCGGTCAGCCAAATGGCCGCCGCTTTGCCTTTTGTGCGCTCGCCTCGCATCGATCCTGTCCGGCCAGATTCGCAGCCCAGAGGCTATTTCCCGACTTTCGGTTAAGCAAACGTTTAACGGCCGTTTCTAACCACTTAATCACGGTCTTAGGAGCGTTTTAACCCAAACCGCTGCAATTCTAAGAGCCTCCAAGACGAGTTCGGTGAATGCCTGGGGTCATCTTGCCGCTGCGCGCCACGCTGCAAAGAACGCTGCCGGCGGTCACGCGCTTGGCCTTGCTGCCGGGCACGATACGCGGCCGAATTTTCTTCGCCTTCGTCTTCATGAGCATCATCACCGCCGCGCTCGGCGGCTACGCCGCCATGCAGATCGAGCGTGCCGGCGTACTCGTCGCCAAGACTTTCGACGAATCCCTGATGTCGATCAATTACGCGCGCGCCGCCGATGCGGATTTCTCGGAGATGCAGGCGGCTTTCGCGCGCCGCTGGAGCGCGAAGAGCCCGGCCATGCAGGCCAATCTCGACCGGCAAATCGCCGACCTCGAAGAAACTCTTTCGGAAGATCTTTCGATCGCCTCCGAGCGCTCGCAATCGGTGCGCGCCGCGCGCTCGGCGGCGAATGTGCAGAGCGCGGTCGACGCCTGGAGCGAAGCGCGCCGGCGCTTGCCTCCGGGCATCCTGCCCAACGCCGCCTGGGAGAAGCTCGATCCCTATGCGACGACGGTCTCGCAGCAGATCGATCTTCTGATCAACTACACGGCCGGCGACGGCTTCATCTACAGGCAAAGCGCGCGGCAGGCTGTGACCGTCGCGACCCGATTGGATCTCGCCGCCACGGCCGGCGCGCTGCTGCTCTCGGCGCTCGTCGCGTGGTTCCTGGCGCAGCGCATCACCGGCCCCGTCGCCGCGGCCTCGGCGGTCGCCAAGCGCATCGCCGGCGGCAAGCTCGACGGCGCGATACCGCGCGGCGGCCCGGACGAACTCGGCACGCTGCTCGGCGCCATGGGCGTCATGCGCGACAACATCAAGGCGATGATGGAGCGCGAAGTGGCGCAGCGCCGCAGCGCTCAGGTGCGGCTCGCCGACGCGCTCGAAAGCCTGCGCGAGGGCATCGTCGTCATCGACGCCGACCGACAGATAGCGCTCGCCAATTCGCAGGCCGCGGATTTCTTCGGCAGCACCAAGGAACAGATGGCCATCGGAGATTTCGGCGGCCGGCAAGGCCGCGAGCTGGCGAGAACGGTTCTGGCGTCCAACGCCTCCTCGTCGACGCCCTACGAACTGCGCCTCAAGGACGGGCGCTGGCTCCGGGTGAGCCGCAGCACCACGCGGGAAGGCGGCTTCATCGCCGTCTACAGCGACATCAGCATCCTCAAAGATCAGGAGGCGAAGCTCACCTCCGCCAATCTTCTGCTCGACGCGGCGCTCGACAACATGTGTCAGGGCCTGTGCCTCTACGACGGCGAACGCCGGCTCAAGGTCGTCAACCGTCGATTCTGCGAGATCTTCAGGCTTTCGCCCGAGCGCATCAAACCCGGCGTCAGCTTCGAGGAGGTCATCGCGCTGAGCGCGGCGGCCGGCAACCATCCCGGAAAGACGGCCGCCGACGTCTTGGCCGAAGAACTGCCGCTGATCAACCAAGGCGCCGCGAACACGCGCTTCCATGAGATCGGCCGCGACCGCGTCGTGGCGATTGCCCGCCAGCCCATGGCGGACGGCGGCTGGGTCGCAACTTATGAAGACGTGACCGAGCGGCGGCGCGCCGAGGAACGCATCGTCTTCATGGCGCGCCACGATGCGCTGACCGGCCTGCCGAACCGCCTGCTTTTCGCCGAACGCATCGATCAGGCCATCAGCCATATCGGGCGGTCGAACGCCGGTTTCGCGGTCCTGAGCCTGGATCTCGACCAATTCAAGCAGGTCAACGATACGCTCGGCCATCCGGTCGGCGACGAATTGCTGCGCTCGGTCGCCGAACGGCTGATTTCCTGCGTGCGCGAAGTCGACACGGTAAGCCGCCTGGGCGGCGATGAATTTGCAATCCTGCAGTACGATCTGGAAAAGCCCGAGCAGGCGGCGGGCCTCGCACGGCGCATCGTCGAAGTTTTGAGCGCGCCCTATGAGATCGAAGCGCAGCGCGTCACGATCAGCGTAAGCATTGGCATCTCGGTCGCCCCCGGCGATGGGACGAGTTACGACAAGCTGCTCAAGAATTCCGACGTGGCGCTCTATCTCGCCAAGGCCGACGGGCGCGCCACCTGGCGCTTCTTCGAGCCCGAAATGGACGTCCGGCTGCAGGTGCGCCGCGCCTTGGAACTCGACCTGCGCGACGCGCTCGCCAACGAGGAATTCGAGATCTTCTATCAGCCGATCTACGATCTCGCCGAGGATCGGATCGGCGGTTTCGAAGCCCTGCTGCGCTGGCGTCATCCGACCCGCGGCCTGGTGCCGCCTGGCGATTTCATCCCGCTGGCCGAGGAAATCGGGCTCATCGTTCCGCTCGGCGAATGGGTTTTGCGCAACGCCTGCACGGAGGCCAATTCCTGGCCGAGCCACATGAAGCTCGCGGTGAACGTCTCGGCCGTTCAATTCCGCAACGAACGCCTGATCAAGATGGTCACCGACGCGCTGCGCGCCGCCGAATTTTCGCCGCGCCGCCTCGAGCTCGAAATCACCGAATCGGTCCTGCTCGCCAACAACATGACGACCATGGCCAAACTCCACGAACTGCGCAATTTCGGCGTGAGCATCTCCATGGACGACTTCGGTACCGGCTATTCGTCGCTGAGCTATCTGCGCAGTTTCCCCTTCGACAAGATCAAGATCGACCAGACCTTCGTGCGCATGATGTCGGCCAAGGACGGCTCGCGCGCCATCGTGCGCGCCATGGCGGCGCTCGGCAGCAGTCTCGGCATCCGCACCACGGCGGAGGGCGTCGAAACCGAGGAGCAGCTTGCCTGGCTGCGCAGCGCAGGCTGCAACGAGGCGCAGGGCTTCCTGTTCAGCCCGGCCGTTCCGGCGCGCGACATCCCACGCCTCCTGGCGAAATGGAACGCCCCCAAACGCGCCGCCGTCTAGAAGCCGAACGCCGCGCTCCTTAAGTCTATCGGGCCTCTTTCCTGGACTTGCGCGGCTGCGGCATGCTAGAGCGCGCCTGCACCGCCGCTTCCGCTCCCGAAGCGCTCGAGTTCGTCGGTTAAGAGCGTTTTCGCCGCCTCCCCGCCGCAAGCGTGCGTCCTAAAATGACCGCGTAGGGACCCGGACCATGCGCCCGCTGGCCATTCTACCTTCCGTTCTCGCCGCCGATCTCGCCAATATGGGCGAGGCGGTGCGAGAGGCGACGGCGGCGGGCGGCGACATCGTCCATATCGACGTAATGGACGGCCATTTCGTGCCGAACATCAGCTTCGGCCAGGACATGGTCAGGGCGATCCGCCGCGTGACGGACCGCAAGCTCGACGTGCATCTGATGATTGCGCCCGTCGATTGCTACATCGAAGGTTTCGCGGCGGCGGGCTCCGACATCATCACCGTTCATCCGGAAGCCGGTCCGCACCTGCATCGCTCCCTGGCCTTGATCCGCCAGCTCGGCAAGAAAGCCGGCGTGGCGCTGAACCCCGCGACGCCGGTGGCGGCGATCGAACACGTGCTCGACGACGTCGATCTCCTGCTCGTCATGAGCGTCGATCCCGGTTTCGGCGGCCAGGCCTTCATTGCTTCGAGCCTCGAGAAGCTCAACATTCTGCGGGCCATGACCGCCGGCCGCGACATCGAGATCGAAGTGGACGGCGGCATTACGCCCGAAACCGCCGGCCCGGTGGCTGCGGCCGGCGCCAATTGGCTGGTCGCCGGTTCGGCGATATTCAAGGGCGGATCCGCCGCCTATGCCGCCAATATCGCGGCGATCCGCAAGGCCGCGCAGCGGGCGCGCGGCGAATTGGTCTGACGACATGATCCCTCGTTATTCCCGCCCCGAAATGACCGCCGTTTGGGAGCCGCAGAGCAAGTTTCGCACTTGGTTCGAGATCGAAGCTTACGCCGCGGATGCCCTCGCCGAGATCGGCGTCATCCCCAAAGAGGCGGCGAAAACGATCTGGGAAAAAGGCGACAAACTCACGTTCGACGCGGCGCGCATCGAGGCGATCGAGAAAGAAACCAAGCACGACGTCGTCGCCTTCCTGACCTATCTTGCCGAGGTCATCGGGCCCGAGGCGCGTTTCCTGCATCAGGGCATGACGTCGTCCGACGTGCTCGACACCTGTCTCGCCGTCCAGCTTTCGCGCGCCGCCGATATTTTGATTACCGACGTCGATACGCTCCTCGCCGCGCTGAAGCGGCGCGCTTTCGAGCACAAGTTCACGCCGATGATCGGCCGTTCGCACGGCATCCATGCCGAGCCTCTGACCTTCGGCCTCAAGCTGGCGCAGGCCTATGCCGAATTTGCGCGCTGCTGGGAGCGGCTTGCGGCGGCCAAAAAGGAGATCGCCACCTGCGCCATTTCCGGCGCGGTCGGCACTTTCGCCAATATTGATCCGCGCGTCGAAACCTATGTCGCCAAAAAGCTCGGCCTGACACCCGAGCCCGTCTCGACGCAGATCATCCCGCGCGACCGGCATGCGTTCTATTTCGCGACTCTGGCGGTCGTCGCCTCCTGCGTGGAGCGGCTGGCGACCGAAATCCGCCACTTGCAACGCACCGAAGTTCTGGAAGCCGAGGAATTTTTCGCCGCGGGCCAGAAGGGCTCTTCCGCCATGCCGCACAAGCGCAATCCGGTGCTCAGCGAGAATCTCACCGGGCTCGCACGCCTGGTGCGCGGCATGGCGCTGCCCGCCTTGGAGGACGTGGCGCTCTGGCACGAGCGCGACATTTCGCATTCCTCGGTCGAGCGGGTCATCGGCCCCGACGCGACTGTGACGCTCGACTTCGCGCTGGCGCGGCTGGCGGAGATCGTCGAGACTCTCATCGTTTATCCCGCCAACATGCAGAAGAATCTCGCCCGGCTCGGCGGAATCATCCATTCGCAGCGCGTTCTGCTCGCCTTGACGCAGAAGGGCCTGGGCCGAGAGGCGGCCTATGCGCTCGTGCAGCGCCATGCCATGTCGGTCTGGCGCGGCGAAGGCGATTTTCTGACGCTGCTGCGCAAGGACCCGGAGGTTAAGAAGGCGCTGAGCGATTCCGAACTCGAAGCTTTGTTCGATCTCGATTACCATTTGAAGCGCGTCGACTTCATCTTCGGGCGCGTGTTCGGCAACGGCAAATGAGGCACTTATGCAGAAGCAGGATCGACTCGAGGACGTGGTCGCTGTCGTGGCGAAGGACGATCGCCTTCACGCCCGCTGGCTCAACACGTTCTCCTTTCTCGAATATATCGGCTTCCGCAAAATCGTGAAAAGCCAGCGGGCCGAGGTTATCAATCGTTCGCTGCTGACGCACGCGCTCGAAGAAGGCCGCCATGCCTTGCTCTTGAAGAAGCTCGCCGTGAAACTCGGCGGCCAGGATTTCGATTTCTACAGGCCCGAGACCCTGCTTTGCCCGGATGCGGCAAAGACCTATTTCCAGGAGCTCGACCACGGCTGCGATGCGAAATTCGCGCATCTGCCGGACACCGAACGTTCGAAGCTCGTCTATCTCTACGTGACCTGGCTCATCGAGCGCCGTGCGCTCGATGTCTATGGGCGCTACAAGAACGCTTTGGGCTACTCGGATGTTGCGCCGAAACTCAATGCGCTGCTGGCCGAGGAAGTCGGGCATTTGCGCGCCGTCGAAGCCGGCATCGCGGCGGGAGACCCGCATCACGCGGCGCGCTCCGCCGAATTCGAGGCGCTCGAATCCTCGCTCTATGCCGATTT
>JASHVQ010000159.1 GCA_030044485.1 Methylovirgula sp.
ATCGGCCCGAGGAAATCGCGCTTGCCGATTTCGAGCCCGCAACGACGCAAAATCGCATAGGCCGTCGTTACGTGAAAATGAAAGTTCGGCAGGACGAAATAGACGAGATAATCGGCGCCTTTCATATGGCCCATGCTGTTGCGACCGCGCGGAAAGGTGATTTCGCGCTCGGCCGAGGCGTCGATCTGCTCGAGGTCGAGCGTCTTGATGTAAGCGATTGTTTTTGCAAGCCGCGCCTTGAGCTGTTCCACGGTCGTCTCGTCGTCCTCGTAACGCGGGGCCTCGACGCCGGCGAGCCGTGCCGAGCCATATTTGGCTTGATCGGTGGCGATCTGCACTTGCCGCGTCAGAGCAAACATATCGGGAGCGAGCCGCCAATTGAGAAGGACCGAGGGATCGATCTTTTTCGCGGCGGCGAAAGCTTCGGCCTTGTCGAGAAGCTCAGAGAGCACGCCAAGGCCAATGACAAAGGCCGGAACGGAAGCCTGGGACATCGAAAAAGACATGGGCACTCCTTTGGGCGGTTGCGGCGGGGGCCGGGCAGGGGAAGGATTGGACTCTTGCGTCGCCGGGATAAAGAATGACAAGCTCCGGAATTGTCGGCAAGAACACGTCTTCGGCCTTGAAAGCGGCCTATTTCAAGGCCAGACGAGCGACCTGAAGCAGTGCAGTTGCGGCCTGGCTGCCTCATTCAAACCGGGTTTGGGATGTCCCGCATCCGTTCAGCTTCTGCGCTTACCGCCGCGCTGCTCGCCCTGGCGGCGGCCTCTGCCCCCGCCGGAGCGGAGGTGGTGCGGGCGCGCTATTCCGTGAGCCTCATCGGGCTTCGCATCGGCGAAGCCGAGGCCATGGGGGCGATCGAACGCGCCGCCTACCGCATCGGCATGGAAGCGCGACTTACCGGCATTGCCGCATGGCTCGCGCATGTGCGCATGGCACTCGCATCCTCGGGCGAAATCCGCAGGGGAGTGGTTCTGCCAACGGCCTATGCGACGACCTCGGCCAATTCACAGGAAACTCGGACGCTGCGCATGGCGCTCGATGCGGGCACGGTGAAGCAAGTCGAGATCTCGCCGCCCTTCGACGACAAATCCGGCCGTGTTCCGGTGACTGCCGCCGACCGGCGTGACATTCTCGATCCGATGAGCGCGCTCATCATGGCGGTGCCGGCCGGCGAGCCCCTCATCGGGCCGGCCGCCTGCAACCGCACTTTGCCGATCTACGACGGCGTGGTGCGCTTTGATCTCTTGATGTCCTATACGGGCACACGCGAAGTCTCCGTCCAAGGCTATTCCGGCCCGGTCTCGGTCTGCGCGGTGCGCTACAAGCCGATTGCCGGGCACAAGATCGATTCGCGTTCGATCAGGTTCATGGAGAACAACCACGAGATCGAGACCTGGCTCGCCCCCGTCGAGCCGGCGCATGTGGTCGTGCCGCTGCACATCGCGTTGCGCACCTTGGCGGGGATGGCGGTGGTCGATGCGACGGAATTTTCGGTCGAGCCGGATCCGGCCGCCAAGGCGGAACGCTGAAGCGGTTGGCGGCGCTTTGGCGGACTTGACAAAAGCCTGGCGCGGAGTCCGTCCGAAACATGCGAACCGATGACCGAATTCTCGGCGCGGGGAGCCGATTTTCGCAACCTCTAGAACCGCGGCGCCAGCCGAACCTATATTTTGCGGTGAACAAAGACGGATTCGCTCAAGGTCGGCGATTCGGCCGCGATTCGTTCGACAATCGTTCAAAAGCTCAAAGTAATGCGGTCGGAGCCAGAATTGTGCTGCAATATGATACAGATCCGGGCACGACTTGCGGGGCTCGTGAAATCCGCGAAATCGTCTTGGGCTTGCCGTTTCGCCCCGAAGCTCAACGTCTTAGCCGAGCGCCGGCGCGACGGAGTTTTGTTTGGGCCATCTAACGCGCCGACGTTGCGCCTCTTTACCTTTGTCGTCCAAAGCCTTCCGCGCAGATCCTCACGATGAACCTGCCTCTTTCAGCCGCCAAGCTGCTACCGCTCGACCGCGGGCGCGGCGTTCGCGTGGTGCTCGGACCGACCAACACCGGCAAGACGCATTATGCGATCGACCGCATGCTCGCGCATGCGAGCGGCATGATCGGCCTGCCGCTGCGTCTTCTGGCGCGCGAAGCCTATAACCGCGTTGCCGAGAGAGTTGGCGCGGCTTCGGTCGCCTTGATCACCGGCGAGGAGAAGATCAAGCCGAAGACGGCGCGCTATATCGTCTCGACCGTCGAAGCCATGCCGCGCGACATCGACGTCGCCTTCGTCGCCGTCGACGAGATCCAGCTCTCAGGCGATCTCGATCGCGGCCATATTTTCACCGATCGGCTGCTCAACCGGCGCGGCTTGGAGGAGACGCTGCTGGTCGGCGCCTCGACCATGCAGCGGCGCATCGAAGAGCTTTTGCCCGAGGCGCCGATCTTTTCACGCCCGCGGCTCTCGAAGCTCAGTTTCGCAGGCAGCCGTAAAATCTCGCGCCTGCCGGCCCGCAGCGCCATCGTCGCCTTTTCGGTGGAGGAGGTCTATGCGATCGCCGAATGGATCCGGCGCCAGCGGGGCGGGGCGGCGGTCGTGCTCGGCGCCCTTTCGCCGCGCACCCGCAATGCGCAGGTCGATATTTTCCAAAGCGGCGACGTTGATTACATCGTCGCCACCGATGCGATCGGCATGGGCCTCAACCTCGATGTCGATCACATCGCCTTTGCCTCCGACCGCAAGTTCGATGGCTGGCAATATCGCCGCCTGACGCCGGCGGAATTCGGGCAGATCGCCGGCCGCGCCGGCCGTCACATGCGTGATGGCACGTTCGGTACGACCGGCCGCTGCCCGCCTTTCGAAGCCGAACTCGTCGAGGCGCTCGAAGCGCACCGTTTCGGCCCGGTGAACATGCTGCAATGGCGAAACACCGAGCTCGATTTCTCCTCCATCGCGACGCTTCTCGCATCGCTCGACGAACCGCCCAAAGAGCCGAGCCTTGCCCGCGCCCCGCTCGCCGAGGATCAAATGGTCCTTTCAGTCTTGAGCCATGACGAGAAGGTGCTCCGCGAAACGAAGACCGCCGCCGATGTGGCGCGGCTCTGGGATACGTGCCAAATTCCCGATTATCGGAAATTATCGCCGGCCGCCCATGCGGAACTCGTGCTTTCGATCTATGGTTTTGTTGTCCGGGCCGGCTTCATCCCGGAGGACTGGTTTGCGCGCCATATCCGCGGGCTCGACCGTGTCGACGGCGATCTCGACACTCTCGCGGCGCGGATCGCCCAGGTCAGAACTTGGACCTTCATCGCCAACAGGCCCGATTGGCTGCGTGATCCCGAGCATTGGCAGGGGGTCGCGCGTCAGGTAGAGGACACGTTGTCGGATGCTCTTCATGAACGCCTCGCCCAGAGGTTTGTCGACCGAAGGACGAGCGTTCTGATGCGCCGCTTGAGAGAGAACGCGATGCTGGAGGCGGAGATCACCGCGAGCGGCGACGTTCTGGTCGAAGACCAGCACGTCGGCCGTCTTTGCGGATTTCGCTTCGCGCCCGACCCGCAGGCCGATGGCGAGGCCGCCAGGGCGCTGAACACCGCCGCGCAAAAAGCGCTGGCGAGTGAAATTGAAGGCCGGGCCAGGCGCGTCCACGAAGCCGTCGATGCGGCATTCGTTCTTGCCAACGACGGAATCATCCGTTGGCTCGGCGAACCGATCGGCAAGATCGTTGCCGGCGAAAAGCTGCTCGAGCCGCGCGCCGGCGTTCTGGCCGACGAGCAATTGACCGGGCCGCTGCTCGACATGGTGCAGCGCCGCCTCGATCTGTGGCTTGCCCAGCACGTGAAGAAATTGCTCGGTCCCTTGATCGACATGGAAAAAGGAGAGGGACTCGACGGCATTGCGCGCGGCATAGGTTTCCGCATCGCCGAGTCGCTCGGCGTGCTCGAACGCGCTCAGGTCGCCGACGACGTCAAGAGCCTACCGCAAGAGGCGCGCCCGGCCTTGCGCAAGCTCGGCGTGCGCTTCGGCGCCTATCATCTCTATGTGCCGGCGCTGCTGCGCCCGGCGCCGCGCGCCTTCGCCGCGCAGCTTTGGGCTTTGCGCAACGGCGGCGTCGATTCGCAAAGCCAAGTCGACGTGCCGCATCTGGCGGCCTCGGGGCGAACCTCGTTCCTCGCCGACACGAACGTGCCAAAAGGCTTTTATCGCGCCGCCGGATTTCATGTTTGCGGCGAGCGCGCCGTGCGCGTCGATATTCTCGAACGGCTGGCGGATTTGATCCGCCCCGCCATCGCCTATCGTCCTGGCGTCACGCCGGGCGATCCGCCGCCTGGCGCCGCCGACGGCGATGGCTTCACGGTCACGGTCGCGATGACGTCGCTGGCCGGATGTTCGGGCGAGAGTTTCGCCTCGATCCTGCGCGCCCTCGGCTATGCCTGCGAAGCGCGCCAGGGGCCGGCGATCAGTCTGCCGCGCAGCGAAGCGGCGCGGGAACCGGCCGCGGCGAATTCCGAAGCGACCCCATCCGAACCTTCGCAGACGGGCGCGGCTGTCGAAACGGCGGGCGAGGCGAGTGCGGGCGAGGCTAGGGTGGACGAGGCGAAGGCGGGCGAGGCTAGGGCGGACGAGGCGGTGAACGAAGCCGCGCCCGAGTCGGCGCCGCTCGTCGTGCCGCGGGCCCCTTCGCTGGAAGCGTCACCTCCGGCATCGCCGACGACGCTTGAACCTCAAGCTCCGGCTGCAAGCGAGGCCGAAGCTGCGGTGATCGAAATATGGCGTCCGCGCCGTCAGCCGCGCCGCGCCCCGCGCCCACGCCACGGAAGAGAGCACGTACGTCCCGCGCCCAACGGCGCGGCGCCGCCGCCCGGGCAAGCCCCGCCGCCTCATCAGCCGGAGCGCAAACATGGGCCGGAGCGCAAATTTGCCGGGCGGCCGCGCCCCGTCGAGGAGGGCGATGCATCGCCGCGGCCCGCGCCGCAAGCGCAAACGCCGCGCCCGGGAGGGCGCAAAGACAGAGGCCGGGACAGGCATGAGGCGCAGCCCCGAGGCGAGGGCCGTCGTGCTTGGGCTTCGACGGAAAAGCCGCGCGATGCGCAGCCCGACCCCAATTCGCCCTTTGCAAAATTGCTCGCTCTGAAACAACAGATGGAAGGCAAGACCTGAGAGGGTGCCGAATTTGACTTGAGCCGGGTAGTCCGCCAAGTAGAATTTGTTGGTGGGCGGCACGGGCCGGCTTCGGCTCCTCCCGCCGAAATACATATTCAAAGACACTCTCGTAAAGGGGGTTATCGGTGGAAGCGCAAGTTCCCGAGCAAAGCGCTCTCGTCAATCAGATCATCGACGTGATCGTTTCCGAGGGCATGATCGACCGCGACAAGATCAAGTTGGACGCAACGATCGAAAGCCTCGGTCTGAAATCCATTGACATCGTGATGATATTGACCGCGCTCGAAGAAAAGTTTGACGTTTACATCCCGATGGATGGGCCGTTCCACGAGGCCAAGGACGTGCGAAGCCTGATCGACGCCATGGCGAATTATATCAGCAAGGAAAAAGCGGCCGGCGCCAATGGCGATGCGAGCAAGCAAGAAGCGGCCGGCGCCGGCGGCGAGAAGACAAGCTGAATGGCGGAGCGGAAGGTCTTTATCACGGGCTGGGGCGCCGTTTCCGCGGCGGGGATCGGTGCAAAGACGTTGTGGCATGCGGCGCGCGACGGCCGCTCCTGTGTGCGCGAGCCGGTCTACCCGCGTCCCTATACCGGGCGCATCAAGATCGCCGCTCAAGTGGCGGATTTCGACGCCACCAAATTGCTCGAGCCGGAGATTCTTCCGCTCTGCGATCCGGTCACGCGTTATCTGCTTGTCGCCGCCGACGAGGCGGTCGCCTGCGCGGGCCTGTCGCGCGATTTGCTCGCCGGCCCGCGCACGGCGGCGATCATCGGCACGGGCATCGGCGGAATAACGACGATCGAAGAGGGTCTCTACACCGTCTTCATGAAGACCGCGCGCCCCGACCCGTTGACGGTTCCCAAGCTCATCCCGAGTTCCTGCCCGGCGATGGTCAGTATGCGCTACGGCACGACCGGCGCATGTTTCGCGGTGGCGAGCGCCTGTTCCTCGGCGACGCAGGCGATCGGCATTGGGGCTCGCCTGATTCGAGATGGCGCGGCCGACCGCGCCATCGTCGGCGGCACGGAGGATTGCGTTACCATCGGCTCCATGCTCGCCTGGGAGGGGCTGCGCGTGATGACGCCGAATTTCTGCAGGCCGTTCTCGAAGGATCGCAACGGCATGGTGCTTGGCGCGGGCGCCGGCGTCTTCATTCTCGAAGCTGGGGAGATCGCCGCGGCGCGTCATGCGGCGCCGCTCGCCGAACTCGCCGGCTATGGCACGTCGAGCGACGCCAAAGACCCGGTGCGGCCCGACGTGGACGGCGCGGCGGCTTCGATGCGCTACGCCCTGGAAGACGCCGGCGCCGATCCCGAGGAGATCGACTACATCAACGCGCACGGCACGGGAACGACGGTCAACGACATTACCGAAGCCGAAGCCGTCGGCCGCGTCTTCGGCAAGCGTGCGCCGCACATTCCGATTTCTTCGACCAAGCCCGTCCACGGGCACGGGCTCGGCGCGGGCGGGGCGCTCGAACTCGTCGTGACGATCGGCGCGCTGCGCGAATCTGTTGCTCCGCCGACCATAAATTGGCGGGTCGCG
>JASHVQ010000160.1 GCA_030044485.1 Methylovirgula sp.
GTCCGGTGAGCGTGGCGCGGATCACCACGGAACAATATCCGACGCTGGCGCGCAGGCCTATGAATTCCCGCCTCGATACGGCTAAAGTGGCGGAAATTCACGGGGTGCTTTTGCCGTCCGGGCGCAGATCTCTCCCCGAAATCGTCGCACGGCTTATCGAGGGCAGGTAGATGCGCGGCATTATTCTGGCGGGAGGCAGCGGCACGCGATTGCACCCGATCACCCGCGCCATATCGAAGCAGCTTTTGCCCATCTTCGACAAGCCGATGATCTATTATCCCCTGTCGACGCTCATGCTCGCCGGCATTCGCGACATTCTGGTCATATCGACACCCAACGATCTGCCGCTCTTCCAACGCCTCCTCGGGGATGGCGCCCAATGGGGCATCAGGCTGAGTTTCGCGGAACAGCCGCGCCCGGCAGGACTGGCGCAAGCCTATGTCATCGGGGCGGATTTCGCCGGGCGTGAAAATTCGGCTCTCATCCTCGGCGACAATCTGTTCTTCGGGCATGGCCTGCCGGATCTGTTGCGCGCCGCCGAGCTGCGCCGGAACGGCGCAACTATTTTTGCCTATCGTGTCGACGAGCCGCAACGCTATGGCGTGGTCGAGCTCGATGCGCGGGGCAAGCCGCTGGCGATCGAAGAAAAGCCCAAAGCTCCACGTTCGCATTGGGCGGTGACCGGCCTTTATTTTTACGACGGACGCGCCCCCGCCTTTGCCTCGAAGCTGACGCCGTCGGCGCGCGGCGAACTTGAAATCACCGACCTCAACAACGTCTATCTTTCACTGGGCGAATTGCATGTCGAGAAAATGGGGCGGGGCTTCGCCTGGCTCGACACCGGCACGCCCGAGTCGCTGATCGAGGCCGGGGAATTTGTCAGAACCATCCAAACGCGGCAGGGACAAGTGATCGCCAGTCCGGAAGAGGTCGCCTTTGGCTTCGGTTGGATCACGGGCGAAGATTTACAACGGCTTATCGCGGCAATGAACAAAAGCACCTATGCCGCCAGGCTTGCATCGCTGCTCGAGTAGATATCGCCGCCGGGCCGATCGAGGTTGGGGCCTCGACCTTGGCTTTTATCGGCCCTCGTGCTTTTTGCGCGAGGACCGAGATGATGGAGTCCGTCTCGACGCCATTGCATCCGGCGCCCTCATGGAAAGACACAAAATCCCTCCGCAAATCTATCTTGACCTCACCGATATGGTTGGCCATGCGGTCTGGTGCCCGACCGGCGCCGGGCTGACGCGCGTTCAATTCGAAGTGGCCTCTGCGCTCGTTCGTTCCGATCCGAACGTCGTTCCGTTCAGCCTTTACAACGATATTTGGCGCGATTTGCGTCAACTCATCGCAACCGCGGACGGAGACATCGACGCTTTTCTCATGCGGCTGAAGGAATTCCATCCCTACCCCGGCGTTTCCCCCTCCGTGAAATACCCAATTCGGACAGCCAAGCTTATGCGCGCCCGCCTCATTGCATTGCGCGACAAATTCGTTTCCAGGAAACCCTGCTTGAATGCGGCGGACACATTGTTCGTCGGCGGCGCATTCTGGATGAGCAGGGCGATAGTCGAGTTCTGCCGTGAAGCCTCCGACAAAGGGGTGAATCTTGTGATCCTTTATCACGATCTCATTCCGATCACGCATCCGGAGTTTACGGGCCACGATTTCGCACGAGAATATCGCGACGTGCTTCGCTTGAGAGCGCATTGCATCGTCACGACATCCTTTAATCGGCGCGAACTCGAAACGGTGCGAAAGAAAATGGGCGTGCCGGGTGAAACTCGGGTTTCCGTCGTGCCCCTGGCCCACGAATTTCCTGGCGCACGGCGAAACGAGAGCACGCCGCTGCGTCCGTCGCAATTCGAGAATCTTGCCAAGCCCTTCGTACTTTCGGTAGGCACGATCGAGGTCCGCAAGAATCATTTGGCTCTCCTTTCGGTTTGGGGCGAGCTCTACGCGGAACTCGGCGAGTCCTTGCCCGTGCTCGTCGTGGCCGGCCGCCCAGGCTGGAAGGCCGACGAGACCTTGCGCAAACTTGCGGCGCCGACCTCCGCCCCAATTTTCTTCGCGCGAGCGCCGAGTGAGCAAGCCTTGCGCTGGCTCTATTCGAATTGTCTGTTCACGATTTTCCCGAGTTTTTTCGAGGGATGGGGGCTGCCCGTCGGGGAAAGCCTGTGGTTCGGCAAGGCCTGCGCCGCATCGAACACAAGCTCGATCCCGGCGGTGGGCGGCGAGCTCTGCGAGTATTTTTCGCCAACCGATCCGGCACAAATGAAGGCGGCCGTCCGTCGCCTTCTCGACTCCGGACCGCGCGATGCCTTTGAGAGGCGAATTCGCACGGCGCATCTGCGAACGTGGAGCGAAGTCGCGCGCGACATAGAGGACCTTATCGCCGGCCGCTCGGGCACTGGCCCCGATGTCGAGCCCGCAAACTGACCTGGAAGAGCGCAATTGGCGTTCCAGGCAACGCGCCGCGCCGCCTTCGCCCCTCCAGGAGGCAGGCTGGCGCCGATACGCCGGCCTCAAATCCTGACGACGCCCGGCTGCGGGAAGACGAGATACCGACGCAGCAGGAAATTGCCGACGAAGCCCGCGACGCTTGCGATCGCCTTGGCGACGCCGGGCGCGAGGCCCGCCGCGCAGAGACTCAGCGTCGCGCCGTAATCGACGATCCCCATCAGGAACACGGTGAAGAGATAGGCGGCAATTTCACCGTAGGTATTCCACCGCGCCTTGTGGTGAAAAAGTATGGCAACGCACAGAAAATAATTCGCCGCGGCGGCGATCAAAAACGACGCGGCCGTCGCAATTTCCAAGCGCAGTCCGAAGGCGAGCAGGGCGCCGAAAGCCGCGACATTGAGAATGGCGCAAGCCGCACCGATGATAAAATATACGAAGAGCTGCATCGGCAACGGAGCGGAGGGGGCGCTGTAGTGAAGGATGCAGTAGAGCGCACGAATCCCGTCTTTCCAGCTGATCTTCTTGCCTTCCTCGGCGGTGCGCGGCGTGTAACTGATGGCGCACTCGTAGACCCGGCAAGGGATCTGCGCCACTTTAGCGGTGATTTCCGGCTCGAAGCCGAAACGATTTTCCTTTAGGTCGATGCGCTGGATAATTTCGCGCCGGAATAATTTGTAGCAGGTTTCCATGTCGGTGATGTCGAGATTGGTGAACATGTTGGATATTCTGGTCAGCCCTCTGTTCATCCAGGTGTGCCAGAAATAGAGGACCTTGCGGCTTTCGGTTCTCAAATAACGGGAGCCAAAGACAACATCGGCCGTGTCGTCGAGAATCGGCTGCAGCAGGATGTGAAAATCACGCGGGTCATACTCCATGTCCGCATCCTGAACGCTCACAAAATCTCCGGTCGCGCGTTCAAATCCGGTTCGCAGCGCGGCTCCCTTGCCGCGATTTTTATCGTGCTTCAAGACTTTGACTTCCGGATAGAATTTCGCGAGCTCCTGCGCGATGGCGAGGCTTTTGTCGGTCGAACAATCATCGACGATGATGAGTTCGAGCTTGAGATCCGGCGTGGCGATGGCAAGCGCGCGCTTGACGCAATGCGCCAGCGTTTGCTCCTCGTTGTAGCAGGGTATGACGAGGGAAAGAGTTTTGGCGATCGTCATCTGCGTTCTCTAACCAACCCGCGTTGATGAATTGCCGATACCGAAAGATAATTGTACGCCGCTGATAGCCCGGTCACGGAGCCGGTCTCTGGAGAACAATCTTGAATATCAGGATCGTCGGATTTCTGGCAACCGCGCTGGCTCTGCTCATCGGCGTGACATGGCATCAAGTCGACCTCTACGCCTTCGGCTGCGACGCCTTCGGATACGCGCGTCAGGCCGAGCTTTTCAGGACCGAGGGTTTGCCGCGCGGGCTGGACACGCGCATTGACGCGCCGGAGGCGCGATTTCTTATCGCCGCCGCCCAGTCGATTACTTCGGACAGTGCCGAATGGTCCGAAGCCGTTGCTCCCCATTGCCACCATTACAATTCGGCG
>JASHVQ010000161.1 GCA_030044485.1 Methylovirgula sp.
GTTGCGGATGATGAGCCGCGCGCCGACCTGTTCTTCGAGCCGCTTGACGTGAAGGCTGACAGCCGACTGCGTGAGATTGACCTCGCGCGCCGCCTTGGTGAAGCTCCCGGCGTCGCAAATCGCCGCGAAGGTTCGCAACAGGACCGTATCGTAGAGCATGAGTTTGTCGCCCATAGGTCGCAAGCGCCGACTATGTCGGCGATTGCGCGCCTTGTCCATGAGACATGCTCATCGCCAGGATGAGACATTTTCAACGCCGTTCCAGACAAGGCACATTATATATCGCTGTGAAGTATATATCGCTGTGAAATATATCGCTGTGAAATGGCCGGCGCGCAAACGCGCAGGCGGGAAAGCGCGACATTAGGGCAAGCGGGAAAGCGTGACATCAGGCATGAATCGATCTCGGGGCTTGGGACTCATGGCGTTAACTCTGATCGTCTGCGCCGGACTCGGCTCGGCCGGGCTTGCGCAAAGCGTCGCACCGAGCCCCAAGCCGGAGGATCCCGCGGCCGATTCGGCCGCCGCCATGGATGACACGGTGCAGGACGCGCATATCCCCAAAAGCACTTGGGACATGTGGGACATCGGCCGCCCGCATCCGCTGCAGGGCAAGGGCGCCTTCGGCGATCACGATCCGATCGGACTCGCCGCAGGCAAACTCATCCCCACCGATTGTTCGTTCAATTGGTCGGATCCCGATTCGCACAAACTCTTCTGTTTCGGAAGCCAGGCTTCGCTCGTCTATTTTCTCGCCGCGCCGAAGGAGAATGAAGCGCGCGCCGAAAAGGGCTGGCGCACGCTCAAAGGCGCGACGGGGTCGTGAAAATTCAAAACAACAAATCGGAGGATGACATGCGCAATTCGAAGCTCAAGCTCGGGCTCGCTCTGGCGATGGGACTGATCGGAACGCAGGTTCTAGGCCAGTCGCAGATCCCGCCGGGCGCTACGCCCGACGATCCGCGTGCCGCGGCCTCGGAAACCGCCGGTACGGGAATATGGAAGGCGGTCGTCCCGCCGATCCACATGAATGGGCAATTCGCCGATCACGATCCGATCGGGCTCGCGGCCGGAAAGCTGATCCCCGCCGATTGCTCGATCAATTGGACGGACCCGGACACGCACAAGCTCTATTGTTTCTCGAGTGCGACCTCGCTCGTCTATTTCCTCAATGCGCCGCATACGAATATCGCGCGCGCCACGCGAGGCTGGCTGAGCGGCTCCTGACGCCGGCTTGCCGGAAGCCGAGAGCAAACCCGGCATATCCCGGGCCAAATCCTCCCGATGAGCAAATTCGCCATGCGCCGGGCTTGGGCCTGAACCTCGAGGCGTTCATCCGCGACACATGATCGCCGCTGACGCGTAGAGGGGTTCCCCATGACGATCACCGATCATTTCAGGCGCACGCCGGACGAAGGATTCATCCGCTCCTATGATTCGCAGGCGGCGCGCCGCCAATTGCATGTCTCATTGGCGCTCATCGTCGTTCTGGCGGCCGCGGCCTTGGCGCTCGGGGTGCTTGTCCATTTCGGCGAGCCCGACCGGCAAGCCGTTCCACTGAGCACGCACGACCTGCGTTTTGCCGCGGGCCTTACGGATTTCCGAACTTAGGTCGCGCGGCTTTCGCGCCGGCCTCATCTTCCCTTCGGCTTGGCCCGCTTTGTCGGCTGCGCCTTCGTCGGATCGTCCGGCCAGAGATGGCGCGGATAGCGGCCCCGCATCTCGGTTTTCACCGCGACCCAGGAGCCGCGCCAAAAGCCCGGCAGATCGCGGGTGACCTGGATCGGCCGCTGCGCCGGCGAGAGAAGTTCGAGCGTCAGCGGCACTTTGCCCTTGGCGAGCGAAGGATGCGCCGCAAGCCCGTAAAGCTCCTGAACGCGCACCGAAAGAAGCGGACCGCCTTCCGCCGCATAGTCGAGCGCGATGCGCGAGCCGGCCGGTGTCTCAAAATGCGTCGGCGCCTCGGCGTCCAAACGGCGCTGCATGTCGCAAGGCAAAAGCGATTTCAGCGCCGCCTCGAGATCGGCGGCATCGATTTCGGCAAGACCCGTCTTGCCTTGGATGAAGGGCGCAAGCCAGGCAGCCGGCCTGGCGCGCAAGGCCGCATCCGAAAGGTCCGGCCAAGCCTCGCCTTCGCTGCGGCGCAGAAAAGCGACCCGGTCGCGCCATTGCCGCGACGATTTGCTCCACGGCAGGCGCGCCAATCCCGCCGCGGCAATGCCTTCGGCGAGAACCGCCGCTGCTTCGGGTCCGCTGGCGCTGAGATTCTGTTCGCTCAACACCAGCGCGCCGAGCCTTTTTTGGCGCCGCGCCCGTACTTGGCCGCGCCCCGCCTCGAAGCTCAGATCGTCACGCGTGGTGATCGCTTTGCCGGCGACGATTTCGATGTCCTCGAGGCTCAAAGGCGCGGCGAGCAGGATGCGCGCGCCCGCGGCGCGGCCGGCGATCTCGCCGATGGCGAGATAGGCCTCGCGGGCGAGCGGATCATGCGCATCAAGCGCCGCGGCGCGTCCGTTGGCCATCAGGAATTCGCCCGGTTTGCCGCGCGCCTTGGCGATGCGGTCGGGAAACGCCGCGGCAAGATGCAGGCCGCAAGCCGCCGGATCGCCCGAGGTCGCGGCGGGAGCATCCGCCTGTCGCAGGAAAGTTTTGACGAGACGGCGCGCCTCTTCGGCACGTTGCGAGCGGTCCTTGCGAAATTGCTCGATGCGCAGCGCCAGATCGGGACTGTCGCCGCCCAGGCCGCGCTCGCTCAAAACCACGCCGACTTCGGCCGCAAGCTGCGCCTGACCGCGCGGCTTGGCGACGACGATCATGCGCGCCAGGCGCGGCTGCAGCGCAAGCTTGCGCATGGCGCGGCCTTCTTGCGTCAGGGCGCCGTCCGCGTCGAGCGCGCCGAGAGAGACGAGCAGAGCGTGCGCCTCGGCGAGCGCCGGTTGCGGCGGCTTGTCGAGAAAGCGAAGGTCGGTCGGATCGCGCGCCCCCCAAGCCACGCAATCGAGAAGCAGGCTCGAAAGGTCGCTCGAGAGAATCTCGGGCGGCGCGAAGGCTTCGAGGGCGCCGTTGCCCGCTTCGTCCCAGAGCCGATAGCATACGCCGGGCTCTGTGCGCCCGGCCCGGCCGCGGCGCTGCTCGGCGGCGGCGCGCGAGACGCGCAATGTCTCGAGGCGCGTCAGACCGCGATCCGGCTCGTAGCGCGGCAGGCGGGCAAGACCCGAGTCGATGACGACGCGCACGCCTTCGATCGTCAGCGAGGTCTCGGCAATCGACGTGGCAAGCACGATCTTGCGCCTGCGCTCGCCTGCCGGCGCGATGGCGCGATCCTGGGCGGCGCGGTCCAGCGCGCCATAGAGCGGCGCGATTTCGAGCGCCGGATCGTGGACCGTCTCGGACAGCATGGCCGCGACCCGGGCGATCTCGCTCTGCCCGGGCAGAAAGACGAGCAGCGAGCCTTGCTGCCCAGCCAAGGCTTCGCGGATGGCTTTGAGCACCGCGGCCTCCATGCGCTGGTGCGGATCGCGGCCGAGATAGATCGTCTCGACCGGAAAGATTTTTCCTTTCGCTTCGATGACCGGGACGGCGTCGCCGAGGAGTTTCGCCGTCCGCGCGGCATCGAGCGTCGCCGACATGACAATGAGTCGCAGCTCCGGGCGCAGATGCGTCTGAACGTCGAGGGCGAGCGCCAGGCCGAAGTCGGCGTCGAGCGAACGTTCGTGGAATTCGTCGAAGACGACGGCGGCGATATGCGAAAGCGCCGGATCGTCGAGGATCATGCGGGTAAAGACGCCCTCGGTGACGACTTCGATGCGCGTCTTTGCCGAGACGCGCGAGGCAAGCCGCATGCGCAGCCCGACGGTTTCGCCGATGTCTTCGCCGAGCAGGCTCGCCATGCGTTGGGCGGCGGCGCGCGCCGCGAGGCGGCGCGGTTCCAAGAGGACGATCTTCTGACCCCGCGCCCAGGGTTCCCCCTTGAGCGCCAGCGGGACGAGCGTCGTCTTGCCGGCCCCCGGCGGGGCGACGAGGACCGCAGCCGTGCCACTGCCGAGCGCGGCACGAAGCTGCGGCAAAACGGCCGAAACCGGCAGATCCGCCAAAACGTCGATCATGCTGCTGAAATGGCAGTTTCGCGGGGTGAATGGCAACCGCTACGCGAGCTTACGGGCAAGCGCGCGTCGGGGCCTCGATCCGAAGGCCGGAGCCCAAGCGCGTGAATCTGGCTCTTCTCCCGCACCGGGGAAAGCGCTATATGCCGCCCGCCCTCGACCCCAGCAAGCCCTTACGGCGAGCGCGGCCCCAATTAAGCCAACGGGCCGCTCCGGGCGGGCGATTGAAGGATACCTGAATGTCGACCGCGCAAGATAAAGCCGCTTTCGCGGTCACCGGCGGCCAAATTCCCACACCCAACGGCTCACTGGAAAAGAAGACGGGCGTAGCGGCCTTGGCGCTGGGCTCGGTCGGCGTCGTCTATGGCGACATCGGAACGAGCCCGCTTTACGCGCTGCGCGAATCGCTCATCCACACGCAGCGCGAAGGCGTGGTGCACAACGTCGTCGGCACGGTCTCGCTCCTGCTTTGGGCGCTGTTCTTCACGGTCACCGCGAAATATGTGCTCTTTCTGATGCGCGCCGACAACAAGGGCGAAGGCGGAACGCTTTCGCTGATGGCTCTGGCGCAGTCGGCCTTCGGCCGCCGCGCCGCGCCGATCTTTTTTCTCGGCGTCGCCGGAGCCGCGCTGTTCTCGGGCGATGCGATCATCACGCCGGCAATCTCGGTTCTCTCGGCGCTCGAGGGCCTCAATGTCGCGACTCCGGTTTTTTCCGACTATGTCCTGCCTTTGACCGTGGTCGTGCTCATCTCGGTCTTTGCCGTGCAGAGCCATGGCACGGCGCGCGTCGCCTCCTTCTTCGGGCCTCTCATGGCGGTCTTTTTCATCGTCATCGGCTTTCTTGGGGCGCTGCATATTCCGGAGGCGCCGCGCGTCCTCCTCGCCTTCAATCCTTTTTACGGTCTGATGTTCCTATTCACGCACCGGCTGCTCGGCTTCATCGTTCTCGGCTCCGTGTTCCTCGCGGTGACTGGCGCCGAGGCGCTCTATGCCGACATGGGCCATTTCGGGCGCCTGCCCATCCAGCTCGCCTGGTTGTTCTTCATCCTGCCGGCATTGACGCTGAATTACCTCGGCCAGGGCGCGCTCGTGCTGGTCCATCCGACAGCGCTTGCCAATCCCTTCTATCTTCTTGCGCCGTCTTGGGCGCTGCTGCCCATGGTCCTGCTGGCGACGATCGCCACGGTCATCGCCAGCCAAGCGGTGATCACCGGCGCCTTTTCGCTCGCGCGCCAGGCGATCCAGCTCGGTCTCCTGCCGCGCATGGAGATCCAGCACAAGTCGGAGACGCAGGAGGGGCAGATCTTCATCCCCAAGATCAACCGGCTCTTGCTGATCGGCGTCGTGCTTCTCGTCCTGCTGTTCAAGAGTTCGAGCGCGCTTGCCTCGGCCTATGGCATCGCGGTCTCGGGCACGATGGTCGTGACCACGGCGCTCGCCTTCGTGATCGTCTGGAAGAAATGGCATTGGCCGCTCTGGGCGGCCGTGCCTTTCGTGTCGTTCTTCCTGCTCATCGACACGACGTTCTTCCTGGCCAACCTCATGAAAGTGGTCGACGGCGGCTGGGTGCCTTTACTGCTCGCCTGCTGTTCGATGGTGGTGATGTGGACCTTCGTGCGCGGCAACACTCTGCTCGCGCAAAAGATGCTGCGTGATTCGATCCCGCTCAAAGATCTCATCCGCATGTTGCAGAAGTCAAAGCCGACCCGCGTCCCTGGAACGGCGATATTCCTCACCAATCAGCTTGACGTCGCGCCTTCCGCGCTGTTGCACAATCTCAAGCACAACAAGGTTCTGCACGAACACGTACTCATCATGTCGGTGCGCACCGAGGACACGCCGCGCGTGCCGCCCGTCAAGCGCTACGAGATCGAGCAGCTCTCCGACGACTTCACCTGCGTCAGCCTGCACTACGGCTACATGGAGACGCCGCGCGTGCCGGCGGCGCTTGCCTTGCTGCGCAAGTCGGGGCTCAAGTTCGATATCATGACGACCTC
>JASHVQ010000162.1 GCA_030044485.1 Methylovirgula sp.
GCATCGGCCGGCCCTGCGTCACGCGCAGCACATGGCCGAGATTGGCGCGCAATGCCTCTTCGGCGAGGACGCCAGTCTTCACCTCGACGCCCGCGTCGCGCAGCCGCGCATGGCCGCTGCCCGCGACACGCGGGTCGGGATCGTCGATGCTCGAGACGACGCGAGCGATCCCGGCGGCGATCAGCGCGTCGGCGCAGGGCGGCGTCTCGCCCTGATGGCTGCAAGGCTCGAGCGTGACGTAAAGTGTCGCGCCCTTCGCGTCCGCGCCTGCTTGAGCGAGCCCCAGCGCTTCGGCATGCGGGCGTCCGCCGTCGGCCGTGGCGCCGCGTCCGATGATCGCGCCGTCCTTGACGATGAGGGCGCCAACCGCCGGATTGGGAGCGACGCGCCCCAGGCCGCGGCGTGCCAAATCGAGGGCGGCGGCCATAAACCGCATGTCGTCGTCACCCGCCTGCGTCGCAACGCCGGGCAGAACGCGGCTGCTCATGCCTTCAACTTGGATTTTGCCGGACGCGGCTGCTCTTCGCCCGCCTCTTGCGCGAGTTCGTCGATCAGAGTGTTGAAGTCGCGCGCTTCGCGGAAATTGCGGTAGACCGAAGCAAAGCGCACATAGGCGACGCTGTCCAGCGAGCGCAGCCCTTCCATCACGAGTTCGCCGATCGCCTCGCTTTGCACCTCGGTCTCGCCTTGGCTTTCGAGCTGGCGCACGATGCCGCTCACCATGCGCTCGACACGTTCCGGATCGACCGGCCGTTTGCGCAAGGCGACTTCGACCGAACGCATCAGCTTGTCGCGCTCGAAAGGCACGCGGCGCCCGGATTTTTTTACGACCGTGAGTTCACGCAATTGCACGCGCTCGAACGTCGTGAATCTTCCGCCGCAATCCGGGCAGACCCGGCGCCTGCGGATCGAGGCCGCGTCCTCGCTGGGGCGCGAATCCTTCACCCGCGTTTCGAGACTGCCGCAATAAGGGCACCGCATCGAGGCTCCTCAATAGATCGGGAAGCGCTGCGTTAGTTCGTCGACCTTGCTCTTGACCGCCGCTTCGACGCCTGCGTTGCCGGCATCCCCGCTCTTGGCAAGCCCGTCGAGGCATTCGACGATCAATTCGCCGATCTTCTTGAATTCGGCGACGCCAAAGCCGCGCGACGTGCCGGCCGGCGTACCGAGCCTGATGCCGGAGGTCACCATGGGGCTTTGGGTGTCGAACGGCACGCCATTCTTGTTGCAGGTGATATGGGCGCGCCCGAGCGATTGTTCAGCCGCCTTGCCGGTCAGATTTTTCGGCCGCAGATCGACCAGCATCAGATGATTGTCCGTGCCGCCCGTGGTGATGGCGAAGCCGCCTTCGACGATGGTCGCGGCGAGCGCCTTGGCGTTCTCGACCACTTGCCGCGCATAGACTTTGAAATCCGGCCGCAGCGCCTCGCCGAAGGAGACCGCCTTGCCGGCGATCACATGTTCCAGCGGGCCGCCCTGCAGGCCGGGGAAAACGGCGGAGTTGATCTTCTTGGCCAGCTCCGCATCGTTGGTGAGAACAAGACCGCCGCGCGGGCCGCGCAACGTCTTGTGCGTGGTCGAGCTTGCCACGTGCGCATGCGGGAACGGCGACGGGTGCACGCCGCCCGCGACGAGCCCGGCGAAATGCGCCATGTCGACGAAGAAATAGGCGCCGACCGAATCGGCGATCTGCCGGAATTTCTCGAATTCCCAGAAGCGCGGATAGGCCGAGCCACCGGCGATGATGAGCTTGGGCTTATGCTCATGGGCCAATCTCGCGACCGCTTCCATATCGATGCGCTTGTCGTCGCGCCGCACGCCATAGGAGACCGGCTTGAACCAGCGGCCGGAAAGATTGACCGGCGAGCCATGCGTCAAATGTCCGCCCGCGGCGAGATCGAGCCCCATGAACGTGTCGCCCGGCTGGAGGAGCGCCAGAAACACGGCCTGATTGGCCTGGCTGCCGGAATTCGGCTGAACATTGGCGAATTTGCAATCGAAGAGCCGGCAGACGCGCTCGATCGCCGTCGTCTCGACGATGTCGACGAACTGGCAGCCGCCGTAATAGCGCCGCCCCGGATAGCCCTCGGCGTATTTATTGGTCAGAACCGAGCCTTGCGCTTCGAGAACCGCCTTGGAAACGATGTTCTCGGAGGCGATGAGTTCGATCTCGCTGCGCTGGCGGCCGAGTTCCTTGTCGATGGCGGAAGCAATTTCCGGATCGGCCGCGGCGAGAGAGGCTGAAAAAAACGCGTTTGGCGCCGTCTTGGCGCCGGCATCGGACTTGATCATGAGTTACGCACCTTGAAAATGCTGGCTCGCGAAAATGCAGGCTGGCGTCGCGGCCCGGGCCGTGGCGACGCCGACGGGGCCTTGGTGGTGCACTTAGCACGCCGGGGCGGCAGCGTGAAGGCGGCCGAAGCCGCATGCCGAAGGCAAGGCAAGCCGCGCAGGCCAGCGCGCGCCCGAGGCGGGCGGCTATTGCTGCGGGTCGTTCATCAGCGGCGCGGGCTGCTGCTCATAATTTTGGTTGGGGACGTCCTGCGGCGGGGTCGGCGGCGCAGCCTGCTGCGGCGCAGGCGGCGGCGCACCGGTTGAGACCTGCTGGGTCTGGACCGGCCCCTGCTCCGGCGTCTGATCGGGCATCTGGTCGGATGCGACCGAACTCAGCCCATCGCGCTGATAAATGTCGTCGCGGAACTGAACGATCCCGTCGGGCGTCGCCCAGGCGGTGATATAGACCCAGTAGACGGGAACCGGCTCCGCCAGTTTCACGTCCTCCTGCTGGCCCGACTCGATCACCTGGTCGATGCGGTCGCGATCCCAGCCGGGCGTATCCTCGAGGAGCCAGGCGACGTAATCGCGGACGTTCTGGACGCGGATGCAGCCCGAGGAAATGAAGCGGTCGTCGTCGCCAAAAATGCCCTTTTCCGGCGTGTCGTGCATATAGACGCCGTAGGGATTGGGGATGTTGATGCGCACCGCGCCGAGCGAATTGACGTCGCCGCCCGTATCCTGGCGAAACTTGTAATTGACCGCGTCGTCGGAATTCCAATCGATCTGGTTGGCCTGCAGTTCATTGCCGTCCTTGTCGAAGATGCGGATCTTGTGGTCCGAAAGATAGTTCGGATTGGCCTGCATCCGCGGAATCAGGTCTTTGCGGATGATCGAGACCGGCACCGTCCAATAGGGATTGAAATTGATCTCGGTCGCCTTGGTCATCATCACCGGCGATTGGCGGTCGATGCGCCCGACGCCGGCGATATGGCGCGTGGCGACTACGCCATTTTCGACCGTCTCGACCGCCGCCGCCGGGATATTGGCGGTCACGTAGCGCTCGCCGAGATTGCCCGAATAGGCCTTGAGCCGCACGATGTTGATCTCCAGCTGGCGCAGGCGAATGTCGGCGGGAACGTTGAGCGCGGTAAATGTCTCCTGATCGACCACGCCGGTCTGATTGAGGCCGTGACGCGCCTGGAAATGTTTGACCGCCGCCTCGACATAGGAATCAAAGACCGGCGAGAGACCGGCGCTCGCATCGAGATCGCCGGCGGTCGAAAGCCGTCTGCGCAGGGCGACCACGGCGTCGCCTTCGGAGCCGAGCCTCAGGCTCGTCTCCGAAGGAACCTGGACCCAGCCGCCGGTGGCGACGATCTGCCGGTAGCGCTCGGCGGCCTGTTCCGTCGCCGTGAAGGTTTCGGGCGAAAGAAT
>JASHVQ010000163.1 GCA_030044485.1 Methylovirgula sp.
CTCAATGCGCTTTCCGAATTCCTGGCGTCCATCGGCATGAAACTCGCCAAGGGCCAGGTTCTCTCGGCGCGCCAGTTCAACGCCATTCTGGCGCGCGTCAAGGGCACGGAGCACGAGAACGTCGTCAACGAGGTCGTGCTGCGTACCCAGGCGCAAGCCGAATATGTCCGCGAGAATTACGGCCATTTCGGCCTCAACCTGCGCCGCTACGCGCATTTCACCTCGCCCATCCGCCGTTACGCCGACCTTGTCGTGCACCGTGCCTTGATCCGCGCCGGGCGGCTCGGGAACGATGGCCTGCCGGACATGAGCGACGAACAACTGGCCGAGATCGCCGCGCAGATTTCGGCCACCGAACGGCGCGCCATGGCGGCGGAGCGCGACACCGTCGATCGGCTGATCGCGCTCTATCTCAGCGAACAGATCGGCGCGGTTTTCGCGGGCCGCATTTCCGGCGTCACGCAGGTCGGCCTCTTCGTCAAACTTGCCGAGACCGGCGCCGACGGCTTCGTTCCCGCGGCGACGCTCGGCGATGATTATTTCCGCTACGACGAAAACCTGCGTGCCCTGATCGGCAACCGAACGGGAGTGGCCCACCGTCTCGGCGACGAAGTCACGGTCAAACTGCTCGAGGCGGCGCCTTTCGCCGGCGCCCTGCGCTTCGAACTTCTGAGCGAAGGCCGCAGCCTGCCCCTTTCGGGCCGCAGCCACGGCAAGCGCGCCAGCCGCCGCGACAAGAGGCGTTCTGGCAAAGCCGCGCCGGGCCGTCTAAATAGCCCCTGACGCTCCCGAGTCCGGATCCACATGGCCGAGGCCGCCGACACGCCGCTTCCCACACATGGGGGCGCCTTTTCTGCCGCCGCTGATGAGCGGCCCAAGCGCAATGTGTGGCCTGCCTTGCGGCGTGGCTTTGCGGGCCGTTGCCCATGTTGTGGAAAGGGCGCTCTGTTGCGCTCCTATCTCAAGGTCTGCGACCGCTGCGCCGTCTGCGGCACCGAGCTTTTCCATCAGCGCGCCGACGACGCGCCGCCCTATGTGACGGTGCTCGTGGTCGGCCATAGCGTCGGCGCGCTCATGCTCTTGACCGAAGAAGTCGCGCCCAACCTGCCGATCCTCTATCATGCGCTGATCTGGCCGAGCCTGACGCTGGTCCTGTGCCTGGCGCTCCTGCCGGCCTTCAAAGGCGCGCTCGTCGGCTATCAATGGGCGCTGCGAATGCATGGGTTCGACACCGAAGCGCCCGACTGTTCATGAAGACGCGTCCTTCGCGGTTTCGAGCGCACGCAGGTCTTTGGCGATTGGCGCGGCAATCGCCACGGTCTCGATCGTCGGCGTCGGACTTTCGCTGTCTTTCACTTTGCTTGCGCTGCGATTGGCGGAAAAGGGATATTCCGGGCGCGCCATCGGATTGAACGCCGCGGCGGGCGGATTGGCGACGCTCATCGCCGCGCCCCTCGTGCCGATTTTGGCGCGCCGGCTGGGCGTGAAGCCTCTGCTCCTTCTAGCTTTGCTCGCCGCCGCGCTCAGCCTTGCCGCCTTCGACGTGACCGACGGCTATTGGCCATGGTTTGCCATCCGCGCGCTGCTCGGCGCGGCGCTCACTCTGCTGTTCGCGGTCAGCGAATTCTGGATCAGTTCGGCGACGCCGCCCGGAAGCCGCGCAACCATCATCGGGCTCTATACGGCGAGCTTCGCGCTCGGAATCGCCGTCGGGCCTTCGCTCCTGCCCTTCACCGGCACACGCGGCAACGCCAGCTTTTTTGTCGCCGCCGTGCTTTTTCTGCTGGCCGCTCTGCCCGTCGCATTTCTGGGCGATGCCGCGCCGGCGATCGAACGCCCGGCCCGGTTCTCGGTGCTCGCCTTCGTGACGGCCATGCCGGGTGCCTGTCTGGCGGCCCTCCTCTATGGGGCGATCGAAACCGCGGCGATCGGCCTTTTGCCCGTCTATGCGGTGCGCAGCGGCCTGAGCGCGACGGCGGGCGCCGTTCTGGTCACGATCTTCGCGCTCGGTAACGGAGTCTTCCAGACGCCGATTGGAATGGCCTCGGACCGACTTGCCGGGCGCCGCTTGCTGGGCCTGGTCACGGGCCTGGGCGCGGTTGGCGCGTTGCTTCTGCCTTTGGCGCGCCAAGCGGGATTTGCTCCCTTCGCCGCGCTTCTCTTCATTTGGGGCGGGATAGTCGGCAGCCTTTACGCCCTTGGCCTGGCCGAGCTCGGATCACGCTATCGCGGCGCCGATCTCGTCAGCGGCAATGCCGCCTACATCCTGCTTTATTCGACCGGGATGTTGATTGGGCCGCCGCTGATCGGGGCGGGACTTGATATCGCGCCTTCCGGCCTGTTCTTGGCGCTCGCGCTGCTGCTCGCGGCCTATTTTGGCGTTGTGTGGCGCAATTCTTGACAAGTTGCTTCCCACCTCTATTTTGCAGGCGCCGCAAGCTTTGAGGCTCCGCTTTCCGCAACGGAAGGCGGTTTTGTTTTGGCGCCGCACGCGCCGATCTGAAGGACGAGACGATGGCCAAGGCGGCAACAATCAAGATCAAGCTCCAGTCCTCGGCGGACACGGGCTATTACTACGTGACCAAGAAGAACGCGCGCACCAAGACGGACAAGCTGTCGTTCAAGAAGTACGATCCGGTGGCGCGCAAGCACGTAGAATTCAAAGAGACCAAGATCAAATAGGAGCGTCGGGCACGAGCCGATGCGTCCGGTCTCAATCACTTAGCCGAGCAAATTTAAGCGGTTTGAGAATTGGCTTGCGCCCCGGCGGGCAGCGAGCTTGCGGCATCGAGGAAGGTGGCCGGCGGCAAGTGGTGTCTCGAGGAGGCC
>JASHVQ010000164.1 GCA_030044485.1 Methylovirgula sp.
GCTTCGCCGACCGCCGGAATATATTGGCGCGGCACGGCGCCGCCGACGATCTTGTCGATGAATTCGAAACCGGCGCCGCGCGGGCGCGGGCCGATGTCGAGGATCACGTCGGCGAATTGTCCGTGGCCGCCCGTCTGGCGCTTCAGGCGCGAATGCTGCGTGACGCGCTTCTTGATCGTCTCCTTGTAGGCGACCTTGGGAGGCGCGACGCTGATCTGGCAATTATAGACGTTGGCGAGGCGTTCGAGCGCGACGTTCAGATGGATCTCGCCCTGGCCGCGCAACAATGTCTCGCCGGTCTCGCGGCTGTGCTCGATCGAGAGCGAGGGATCTTCCTCGACGAGTTTGTGCAGGGCGCCCGAGAGTTTCACGTCGTCCTTGCGGTCCTTGGCGGCGATGGCGAAGGCGTAGACGGGCGCCGGCGGTTGCGGGAAGGCAAGATCGGCCTTGCCGGCCGGACCCAGGACCGCGCCGGTCAGCACGTTTTCGAGCCGGCCTATGGCGACGAGTTCGCCCGCCTGCGCCTGTTGCACGCGCACCGGCTCGCCGCCCGCAAAATGATAGAGCCCGCCGACGCGCGAGCCGTCGAGCGCCGTGCCGTCGCGCAAATTGCCGCGCCAGACGCGGCCGTAGGAGAGCTTGCCGGCATAGGCCTGGCCGGCGTGCAGCGTCTTGAAAATCTGCACGAGCGGCTGATCGGAAGCCGAGATGCCGCGCCGGCGCGCCGTCGCGGCGGCGGGCGGCACGTCGTGGCGCAACGCCTTCCAGAGCCGCAGAATGCCGTGGCCGCGCTGGCCCGCGCCGATCAGCACTTGGACGATCGTGCCGCTCGCCTGGTCCTTGTGCAGCGTCGCGAAAATCTCGTCCGAGGTCGGCACGACATCGTCGAGAACCTTGACGAGCAGCGCGTCATCGTGATCGGCGAGCACTTCGGTGAGACCCGCGAGCGCCTGCTGTTCGTGTTCACGCATGTCGCTCGGTAGCGCAACGAGTTCGGAATCCTGCCCGCAATAGCGGTAGGCGCGCTCGCTCACGACGTCGACATAGCCGGTGACCGCGTCCTTCTCGCGGATCGGCATCTGGCGCAGCACGAGCGGAAATTTCGAATGCGGCTGCAAGGCCTCGACCGTCTCGCGCACTTGGCCCGCGAGCATGTCGATCTTGTTGACGAAGATCAGATGCGGCAGGCCGAGATTTTCGATCTGCTTGAGGAGGGCCGGCAGATTGGAGAGCCGGTCGGGCGAAGGTTCGCAGACGACCACGGCAAAATCGACGGCGGCAAGCGCGGCTTGCGTCTCATAGGCGAATTCGACCGAGCCGGGACAATCGAGGATCGACCAGGGTTCGTCCATGAAGGCGCAATGGCCGAGCCGCAGTTCCGAAGTCATGGTTCGGCCCGAAGCCGAATGGGTGCGTTTGGCGGCAACGCCCGCCGCGCTCATCAGCGCATCGAAAAGAATGGATTTGCCGCCGCCATAGGGCCCGACGAGTGCGACGGAGCGAGGGCCCGCGGGCTCCGCCTTCCATGCGGATCTTGTCATGACAGCGCCTCCCGGGTTCCTTATCCTTGGTCTTGACGCGGATCAGACCACATTGGGAGCCGGAGCGGAAGGCTCTTTCGCGCCGCCTTGGCGCCGCCCTTTCGGATCGGCCGGTCTTTGCTATAAGGCTGCGGCCGCGCCGGCACGCTCGAGACTTCATATGCCCCCGCTTTCACCGCTCGCGCCAAAATCCCATCCCGACGTTGCGCCGATCGAGGGCGTGCGCCTCGCAACCGCCGCCGCGGGACTGCGCTACAAAGGCCGCGCCGATGTCGTGCTCGCGCTCTTCGACGCAGGCACGAAGGTCGCGGGCGTCTTCACGCGGTCCAAATGTCCCTCGGCGCCGGTCGATTGGTGCCGCGCGCGGCTGAAGCGCGGCAAGGCGCGCGCCCTTGTCGTCAATTCCGGCAATGCGAATGCCTTCACGGGCAAGGCGGGCGCAGAGGCTGCGGCACGCGTCGCGCAACTCGCCGCGGCGGCGGCGAAGCTGCGCGCCGCGGAAATTTTCCTGGCCTCGACCGGCGTGATCGGCGAGCCGCTCGACGCCGCGAAGTTCGAGGGGCTTTTCGAAAAACTCGTCGCCGAGGCCGCGCCGGCCGGACTCATGGCCGCCGCCAAGGCGATCATGACCACCGACACTTATCCGAAGGTCGCCAGCGCCAAGGCCATGCTCGGCGACGCGGAAGTGTCGATTGCCGGCATGGCCAAAGGCTCGGGCATGATCGCGCCCGACATGGCGACCATGCTGGCTTTCGTCTTTACCGACGCGCCGATCGCCGCCGCGCCGTTGCAGCACATGCTGGAAAAGGGCGTCGAGGCGACGTTCAACGCGATCACGGTCGATGGCGACACGTCGACCTCGGACACGTTGCTCCTCTTCGCGACAGGGGCCGCCGCCAAGCGCGGCGCACCCAAGATAGCGAGCCGCGGCGACCGGCGGCTCAAAGAGTTCAAGGCGGCGCTCGACGCCGTCTTAGTCGATCTCGCCCATCAGGTGGTGAGGGACGGCGAAGGGGCGCGCAAATTCGTGAAAGTCGCGGTCGAAGGCGCGGTCACCAAGAAATCCGCGAAGAAGATCGCGGCTTCGATCGCCAATTCGCCGCTGGTCAAGACGGCCATTGCCGGCGAGGACGCAAATTGGGGGCGTATCGTCATGGCGGTCGGAAAGGCGGGCGAGCCGGCGGATCGCGACAGATTGGCGATCTGG
>JASHVQ010000165.1 GCA_030044485.1 Methylovirgula sp.
GATCGACTTCAACCAGTTGAAGCGCGAATTCGAAAAGGCCGGAGCAATCATTGTCGGCGTATCGCCCGATTCCGCAGCGAGCCACGCGAAATTCAAGTTGAAGCACAAGCTTTCGCTCGACCTCGTAGCGGACGAGACCAAATCCATGCTCGAAACCTATGGAGTCTGGGCCGAGAAAAGCATGTATGGGCGAAAATATATGGGGGTCGAACGCAGCACCTTTCTGATCGACCCGAAGGGCAAGATCGCCGCGGTTTGGGAGAAAGTGAAAGTGCCCGGCCATGCGCGAGCCGTGCTCGCCGCCGTCAAGGCGCTCGCCTGACGCTCGGGCGCTCTGGGCGCTGCGGCCCGCCGACTTAGGCGAATGTTAACCTTAACGCGCTCTTATAGGCGCTCCCCCGGTCATGGAGTGTGAAGCCGCGTGACCAAGTTCTCGCGTGGAGCGGGAAGCCGCCCCAATCATTTGCGGCTGACTTTCGCCTATGGATCTCTGTCGCGGACGCTCGCCCTGCCGCGCGGCCTGGCCTTTGGCCTGCTCGGCGTCCTGCCGTTCGTGGCACTGCTCTATCTCGCGGCCACCTGCTACTTCCTCTTCCACGACGACCTGCTCGTTGCGCTGACGCGGCATCAGGTCGAAATGCAATATGCCTACGAAGATCGCGTTGCCGGGCTGCGCCACGACATCGAGACGATGAGCGAAGAGGCGCGCGCCCAGGAGGACGATTTCACCGATCGAATCCGGGCGCTGTCCGAACGTCAGGATCAGGTCGAAAACCGCACCGCGCTCGTCGCCGCGCTTGCCCAGCAGGTCAAGCAATTGCGTCTGCCCGAGCCGCCGAGCGTAGCTCGCCCCCAACCCGACGAGACGATCGTGCCCTCGTCCGCGCCCGCCACGGCCGACGACGGCAAGCCGCACCCCGAGGGCTTCGATTTCCGCCTCCGCAAGGACGAAGGCCAGGACCCGAACGGGGCAAATTCGACGAGCGCGCCCGTTTCGCCGATCGGTTACGACGGCGATCTGCCGCTTCCCGAACAGATTCATCTGCTGATCGATCGCTATGACAGGGTCGATCGCCAAGATCTCTCGATCTTGGCCGATCTCGACCAGCCGCCGGCGCTGATTTCGCACCATATTCGCGCCGCGCTGGCCGCGGCCGGCGTCGACGTCGACAAGCTCGCCCCGCCGCCTGCGCCACTTCCTCCGGCGGGGCGCGGCCTTGGCGGACCGCTCGTGCCCTTGCCGATCCTTTCCGACGGGTCGGCCTTTGCGGGCGCCGCGGGCAAGCTTGAAGCGGCGCTCACGACGCTCGAAAAACTGCGCAGCGTGCTGCCCGACGTGCCGCTCAGGGCGCCATTGCCGGGAGATCCCGAGATTACCTCGGGCTTCGGACCGCGGATCGATCCATTTCTCGGCACGCCCGCGCTTCATACCGGCATAGACTTGCTTGACGATTACGGTGCGCCGGTGCGCGCCACGGCGGCCGGAACGGTGGTCACGGCCGGTTTCGACGGCGGCTACGGCAATATGGTCGAGGTGGATCACGGCAACGGGCTTTCGACCCGCTATGCGCATCTTTCCAGCATCGACGTCGTGCCCGGCGAGAAGGTGAAGTTCGGAACGGTTCTTGGCCATATCGGGGCGACCGGACGGGCCACCGGTCCGCACCTCCACTATGAAGTGAGGATCGACGGAGAACCTGTTGATCCCCTGCACTTTTTAAGGGCAGGCGCCATTCTGGCCGCCGCCGACATCGCAACCCCCTAGGCGCGTTTCCGCGCCCTCTCCCGGCCGGCGACCTCGGGCCCGGCTGGCGCGCGATATGCAAGGTTCAGGGCGGCGGCTTCGGATCGCGCCGGCTGCGCCCGCATCCTCGAAGCCGCGGCCATTTCGCCCTCGTGAGGAGCGGAGCCATGCGTTCCATTGAGAACGGGGCGCTGCGCGTCACCGGCCCGGCGGTTGCGGGCGCGGCCGAGATTCTGAGCGAAGACGCGCTCGATCGCCTGGCGACCTTCGTCAAACTGTTCGGGCCGCGGCGCGACGCATTGTTGCGCGCCCGCGCCGAGCGTCAGTGTCACTATGATTTGGGCTCTCTGCCGGATTTCTTGGCCGAGACGCGCGGTATGCGCGAAAGCCGCTGGAGGATCCGCGGCATTCCGCCGGATCTGCGCGACCGGCGCGTCGAGATCACCGGGCCGCCCGAGCGGAAAATGGTCATCAATGCGCTCAACACGCCGGTCAAGGCTTTCATGGCCGATTTCGAGGATTCGCTCTGCCCCACCTGGGCCAATGTGATCGAGGGGCAAATCAATCTGCGCGACGCCAACGCCCGCACGATCGCCTATGACGATCCGGAAACCGGCAAGCATTATGCGCTCAAGGGCGCGCCGTGCCTCCTGATCGCCCGGGTGCGCGGCCTGCATTTGCCCGAGGCGCATGTGCTTTGCGAAGGACGGCCGATCGCCGCTGCGCTCTTCGATTTCGTCCTCTATTTCCATCGCAATTACCGGCGGCTTCTCGCCAATGGCAGCGGTCCTTATTTCTACGTGCCGAAGCTCGAACATTACGAAGAGGCGCGCTGGTGGAGCGACGTCTT
>JASHVQ010000166.1 GCA_030044485.1 Methylovirgula sp.
TTCACGCCGCCAATAATTTTCTCGCTTTTTGCGCCGCGGCGCTAAATATTGGCTGACTGTGCGTACCTATCTCGACCTCCTCGAAACGATCCTGGCGCGCGGCGAGAAAAAATCCGACCGCACCGGCACGGGGACTTTGTCGATCTTCGGCCATCAGATGCGTTTCCCGCTCGCCGAAGGCTTTCCTCTGGTCACGACCAAGAAGATTCACGTCAAATCGATCGTGCACGAATTATTGTGGTTCTTGAAGGGCGACACGAATATCGCCTATCTCAAGGAACACGGCGTAACCATCTGGAACGAATGGGCCGACACGCACGGCAACCTCGGGCCGATTTACGGCGAACAATGGCGCGCCTGGCCGGCCCGCGAGGGGCGCGCCATCGACCAGATGGCCGATGTGGTCGCCGCGCTCAAGCGCGATCCTTTTTCGCGGCGTTTGATCGTGACCGCGTGGAACCCGGCCGATCTGCCGAAGATGCGGCTTGCGCCCTGCCATTGCCTCTTCCAGTTCCATGTCGCAGAAGGTAGCGACGGCGTGCGCCGCCTCTCCTGCCAGCTCTATCAGCGCTCGGGCGATGCTTTTCTCGGCGTGCCCTTCAACATTGCAAGCTATGCGCTGCTAACTCACATGATGGCGCATGTGACCGGCCTTGCGCCCGGCGATTTCGTGCACACGTTCGGCGACGTGCATCTCTATCTCAACCATCTCGAACAGGCGCGCTTGCAATTGGCGCGCCCGCCGCGCGCGCTGTCGAGGCTTAGGCTAAATCCCGGCGTTACGTCGCTCTTCGATTTCCGTTACGAGGATATCGTAATCGAAGGCTATGATCCTCATCCTGCGATTGCCGCCAAGGTCGCCGTCTAGGGCTTATCGCCGCCTAGCCCGTCGATTCCGAATGGAATAGTTTGGCTGCAAAGACCGGCCACGGATTTCAGGAGATACAAATGCAGAAAGCGCTTGTCGCCTCGGCGGCCTTGATTCTCGGCATGGGATTTTCTCTCGCCGACGATCAGCCCGTTACGGTGCAGATCGTCGACGCTTTGAACAAGGTCTATGGCGTCCACCCCGGATTTCGCGCCAATCATGCCAAGGGCATTGTCGCCGAGGGCACATTCCAGGCCGCGCCGGGCGCGTCCGATCTGAGCATTGCGGCGATTTTCGACGGCAGCACGATTCCGGTCACCGTGCGGTTTTCGGATTCGGGCGGCGTGCCGAACATTCCGGACGGTTCGAAGATCGCGCTGCCGCACGGCATGGCCATCAAATATCATCTGAAGGACGGCAGCGAGACCGACATGGTGCTCGTTTCGCTGAAATTCTTCCCTATCGCGACCGGCGAGGACTTCCGCGATCTGTTGCTTGCCATCGCCGCCAGTCCGCCGAGCGCTCCGCATCCGACGCAGCTCGAACTCTTTTTCAAGAGCCATCCCGCCGCCCTGCCCGCCTTGGCCACCGCCCTGCCGATCGATAGTTTCGCCGACGAGCAATATAACGGACTCGACGCCTTCGTCTTCGTCGACAAGTCGGGAAAGAAACAGGCGGTCCGCTACATCATGGCCCCCGAGAAAATCGTCCACATCGGCGCCGACGAAGCCGCCAAAGAGCCACCGGATTATCTCCTCAACGATCTCGCCGCGCGCCTTTCCAAAGGCCCGGTCGTCTTCCACCTGAAGGCGCAGCTCGCCGATCCGGGAGATCAGACCAAGGATCCGACCGAGCCTTGGGCCGCCGACCGCAAGGTCGTCGAGCTCGGCATGTTGACGATCACCAAAGTCGATCCCGACAGTCTGAACGCCCAGAAGAAACTGCTCTTCCTGCCCGGCGCGCTGACGTCGGGCATCGAAGAATCCGACGATCCGCTGATCGACGTGCGCGACGGCGCCTACGTCGTCTCTTATGGGCGGCGCAGCCAGTGACGGACGGCGCGATTTCCATTCGCCGCGCCGCGAAAGGCGACGCGGCGCTGATCTTCGCCTTCGTCAAGGAACTCGCGGCGTTCGAACATTTGTCGCACGAAGTCGAGGCGACGCAAGCCGGGCTCGCGGCGGCGATGTTCGGCGATCATCCGCGCGTCTTCGCCGACATCGCCGCATATGCGGGGGCGCCGGCCGGCTTCGGTCTTTGGTTCTATACGTTCTCGAGCTTCGTGGGCCGGCACGGCATCTGGATCGAAGATTTGTACGTGCGCGAGACATTTCGCGGCAAGGGCATCGGTGCGGCGCTGCTGAAGCGAATTGCGCGCCGCTGCGCCGAGGAAGGGCTCGGCCGGCTCGAATGGTCGGTGCTCGACTGGAACGAGAATGCGATCCGCTTCTACAAATCGACCGGCGCGCAAGTGATGGAGGAGTGGCGCATCTGCCGGCTCGTCGGCAAGCCGCTCGCCGATTTCGCCAAGCCGCCATGACACCCCGCCTCGCCGCGATTGCCGCGGTTGCCGAGAACGGCGTGATCGGTCTCGGCAATCGCCTGCCCTGGCACATTTCGAGCGACCTGAAACATTTCAAGGCGCTGACGCTCGGCAAGCCGGTTATCATGGGGCGCAAGACTTTCGCCTCGCTCGGCCGCGTTTTGCCCGGCCGCGAGACCATCGTCGTCACGCGCGATAGTGCTTTCGTCGCCCCGCAAGCCGTCTTCGTCGCACCAAACCCCGACGCCGCGGTCGAACTTGCCACGGCGCGTGCCGAGATTCTCGGTGCCGAGGAGATCATCGTCGCCGGCGGCGGCGAGATTTTCGCGGCGCTGCTCGACCGGCTCGACCGGCTTTATGTCACCTTCGTCGCCCTTGCGCCGCCCGGGGATGCCTTTTTTCCGCCCCTCGATTGGTCGAAATGGCGGGAGATACGCCGCGAGGCGCATGCGCCGCAGAAAGGCGACGATGCGAGTTTCATCTTTGCCGATTACGTGCGCCGCCGCGCCGGTTGAAGCACCGCTCCGGGCGCGCAGGGTAGGGCTTTCTTGCGCGCCGAATTGGTTCTATGAGAGGGCCGATCGCAGTCCGGGGGCGAGGCCGGCGAGCGCCAAACGAGCGAGCGCCAAAACGAGGGTATGAATGCCCTGGAGCAGTGACGGCAAAGGCGGCGGCACGTGGAGGCCGGGCAATCCCGGTCCCTGGGGACAAGGCCCGCAAGGCCCGATCGATCTCGAAGAATGGCTGCGCCGCGGCCAAAGCAGGCTGAGACAATGGCTGCCGGGCGGCGGGCTCGGAGGGCGCGGCCTGCTCGCCCTGCTGCTTATCGGAATCCTGCTGTGGCTTCTGTCGGGCTTCTATGTCGTCGAGCCCAACGAAGTCGGGCTCAACATGATCTTCGGCCGCTATACGGGCAAAACCTCGTCCGGCCTCAACTACAATCTGCCCTACCCGATCGGCTCGGTCGAAAAGCTGCAGGTCACCGACCGCAATATCATCAACGTCGGCTTCGCCTACGAGCAGGATCCGCGCAATCCCGACTCGCAGATCCAGGTCGACGTGCCCGAAGAAAGCTTGATGCTGACCGGCGACCAGAACATCGCCGACGTCAAATTCGTGGTGATCTGGCAGATCGATCCGGTGCATCCGGAGTACTATGCTTTCAACGTCGCCGATCAGCAGGATACTGTGAAGGCGGTCGCCGAAAGCGCCATGCGCGAGGTCATCGGCCATAGCCTCATCCAGAATATCCTCACCGCCGAGCGCAAGGTGATCGAGCCTGAGGTGCAGGATCTGACGCAGAAGATCCTCGACAGCTACAAGGCCGGCGTTCTCGTCCTGCAGGTGCAGCTGCAATCGGTCGATCCTCCTGAGCAAGTGATCGCCGCCTTTCGCGACGTCACCGCCGCGCAACAGGACCGCGACCGGATACGCAACGAGGCCGAGGCCTATGCCAACCGCGTCGTGCCGACGGCGCGCGGCCAGGCGGCGGCGATCCTTCAGCAGGCCGAGGCCTATCGCCTGCAGACCGTGGCGGAGGCGACCGGCCAGGCCTCGCGCTTCGACCAGATCTATGCGCAGTACAAGAACGCGCCGGACGTGACGCGCGAGCGCATGTATCTCGAAACCATGGAGAAGGTTCTGGGCTCGACCGACAAGGTGATCCTCGACGGCGGCGCGCAGAACGTCCTGCCCTATCTGCCGCTGCCGCAGCTCGCTCCCAAGTCCGACACGGGAGACGCAAAATGAGGCGCTCGGTCGGCATCACGATTGCCATCCTCGCCGTGCTGGCCTTGATCGTCGCCGGCGCTTCGATGTTCGCCGTCGCCCAGACCGAGCAGGCCCTGGTGCTCGAATTCGGCAATCCGCTCGGCATCGTCACCGAGCCGGGCCTGCATTTCAAAATTCCCTTCATCGAGACGGTTGTGTTTCTCGACAAGCGCATTCTCGATGTCGAGACTCCGACGCAGGAAGTGCTCGCCTCCGACAATACGCGCGTCGAGGTCGATTCCTTCCTGCGCTACCGCATCGTCGATCCGCTCAAATTCTATCAATCCGTCGGCAGCGTCGACAACGCCGAGAATCAGCTGGGCTTCATCCTCAATTCGGCGGTGCGCCGCGTGCTCGGCGATGCCGATCTGACCGAAATCGTCAGCGGCGAGCGCGAACTTCTGATGAGCCGCATCCTCGCCGAGGTGAACGCGGAAGGCGCCAAGCTCGGCATTGCGGCGGTCGACGTGCGCATCCGGCGCGCCGACCTTCCCGAGCAGATTTCCGAGAAGGTCTACAGCCGTATGCAGAGCGAATGGGCGCGCGACGCCGCGCTCTATCGCGCCGAGGGCACGCAGCAGGCGCAGGAGATCACCTCGAAGGCCGACCGGGACGCCGTCGTGCTGCGCGCCGACGCGCAAAGCCAGGGCGATCAGATCCGCGGCCAGGGCGATGCCGAGCGCAACCGCATTTTCGCCGCCGCCTTCGGCAAGGATCCCGATTTCTTCGCCTTCTACCGCTCGATGCAGGCCTACGAGAACGGCTTGCAGCCCGGCAACACGCGTTTCGTGCTGACGCCGAATTCGGCGTTCTTCCGCTATTTCGCCAAGCCCGACCAAGCTGCGGCGCAAGGGACACCGGCGGCGGCGCGCTAGAGACTTGGATTTGCGCTAAAGACTTGGATTTTCACGACCGGAGAACGACATGCAGCGGTCCGATCTCACCGAGAAGATCTTGGACATCAAGCGCCAACACGGATGGACCTGGAAATTCATCGCGGCCGAGATCGGCGGCATGGCGCCTATCCTCGTCGTCGGCGCGCTGCTCGGTCAAATGAAGCTGGTGCGTTCGCAGGCCGAGAAGGCCGCCGAGCTTTTCGGCCTCAACGAGGCCGAAAAGCGCCTGCTCAACGAAGTGCCGATGCGGGGGACGCCCATGCCGCCGACCGATCCGCTGCTCTATCGCTTCTATGAACTCGTCATGGTGAACGGACCGGCCTTGAAAGCCCTGATCGAGGAGGAATTCGGCGACGGCATCATGTCGGCGATCGACTTCGATCTGGCCTTCGAGCGGCAGCCCGATCCGCGCGGCGACAGGGTCAAGCTCACGATGTCCGGCAAGTTTCTGCCCTACAAATATTACGGCGCAAGCGGCAATGTCCCCGCCTACGGCTACAAGGAGGACTAGGCCGGTGTCGCGATTTTGAACATTCGCACACGACAGCCCCGCGGCCGCGGCCGATTGCTCATCTGGCGCGCGCCGCGCCAATGCGATATTTTCCCCCCACGCACCCCCGGCGGCACGGTCCTTCCCATGGCGCAAGTCTTTCAATCCCCGGCGTTCTCCTGGCGCGTCACGTTCGGCCGGCGCGCCCGCGGCATAGGCCTTGCCGCGGCGCTGACCTTGACGGCGCTTCTCCTCCTCGGCGCGCGGCCGCAGACCGCTTGGGCGGGACACGCGCCCGATTCCTTTGCCGATCTCGCCGCGCAAGTGAGCGACGCGGTGGTTAACATTTCGGCGACGCAGACCTTCGACGAATCGAGCGAAAACGGCGAGCCCGAGCTCCAACCCGGAGAGCCGCTCGATGACCTCTTCGACGAATTTCTCCGCCATAACGACCGGGGCGGCGACGGCAGCGAAGACCAGCTCAATCCGCATGAACGGCGCTCCAATTCGCTGGGCTCGGGCTTCATCATCGATCCCTCGGGCATCGTCATCACCAACAATCACGTCATCGCCGATTCGGACGAAGTCACCGTGATCCTCGACGACGGGACCAAGCTCCGGGCGCAGGTGATCGGCAAGGATTCGAAGGTCGATGTCGCGGTGCTGAAGGTGAAGGCCGACCGGCCGCTCAAGGCGGTCAAATTCGGCGACAGCGACAAGATGCGGGTCGGCGACTGGGTCATCGCCGTGGGCAATCCCTTCGGTCTCGGCGGAAGCGTCACCGCCGGCATCGTCTCGGCGCGCAACCGCGACATCGATTCGGGCCCCTACGACAATTACATCCAGACGGACGCGGCGATTAACAAGGGCAATTCGGGCGGCCCCTTGTTCAACATGGATGGCGAGGTCATCGGCATCAACACGGCGATCCTGTCGCCGTCCGGCGGCTCCATCGGCATCGGTTTTGCGACGCCGTCCGACACCGTCGTCCCGATCATCGATCAGCTCAGGAAATACGGCCAGACGCGGCGCGGCTGGCTCGGGGTGCGCATTCAGCCGATCGACGATTCGATCGCCGCCAGCCTCAGTCTCGGCAATGTGCACGGCGCGCTCGTGGCCGGAACGGACGTGGGCGGACCCGCCGCAACGGCCGGTATCGAGACCGGCGACGTGATCGTCAAATTCAACGGCGACGACATACAGGAAGCGCACGATCTGCCAAAGCTCGTCGCCGCCACGCCGGTCGGCAAGTCGGTCGACGTGGTGATCCTGCGCAAAGGCCAGCAATTGACCAAGAGCGTCACCCTGGGGCTGCTCGAGGACAATGACAAACAGGCCGCCCAGCAAGTCGCGAGCGCCGCGCCGGAGATGACCGCGCCGCCGACCGTTGTCGAAAAGGCGCTCGGCATGGAACTGCTGGCGCTCGATGACGCGGCGCGGCAGAAATTCTCGATCAAGGACAGCATTACGAGCGGCGTCGTCGTGGCGGGCGTCGATTCCGACTCAGCCGCCGCGCAGAAGAACATCCAGCCGGGCGAGGTGATCCTGGAGATCAACCAGGAACCCGTCTCGCAGCCCGCCGATCTCGCCAGGAAGGTGCAGGCGCTCAAGGACGCGGGCAAGAAACTGGCCCTGCTGCTGATCACCAGCCCCGCCGGCGTCGAGCGTTTCGCGGCTCTGGATTTACCTTAAGCTTGACTATTCGCTCGGGCCTGAGACCGGCGGCCGCCGGCGCGTAAACCCTAGAACTTAAAGAGAGGCGCGCGGTACGAATTGCCGGCGCCGCCTGCCTTGACAGCCCGGACCCCGCCGCCTATCTCCAAGCCGCCTAGCACTCTTTTGCGAGAGTGCTAACAGGCTGTCCCTTTCCGGTGCGCACTCCCGAGGGGTGGCGCCCGAACCGTCCAAGGAAACACGCAATGAAGTTTCGACCCCTGCATGACCGCGTGGTCGTCAAGCGCCTCGAAGGTGAAGAGAAGACGAAAGGCGGGATCATCATTCCCGACACGGCGAAGGAAAAGCCGCAGGAGGGTCAGATCATCGCCGTCGGACCCGGCGCTCGCGACGAAACCGGCAAACTCGTTCCGCTCGACGTGAAGGCCGGCGACCGAATCCTGTTCGGCAAATGGTCGGGCACCGAAGTCAAGATCGACGGCCAGGACCTTCTCATCATGAAAGAGAGCGACATACTCGGCGTCGTCGCCTGAGCGCGCTAGCGATCACCAATCCAGGAGTTTCACGAAATGGCTGCCAAAGACGTACGTTTCGCCTCGGACGCGCGCGACCGCATGTTGCGCGGCGTCGAGGTCCTCAACAACGCGGTGAAGATCACGCTCGGTCCCAAGGGCCGCAACGTGGTCATCGAAAAGTCGTTCGGCGCGCCGCGCATCAGCAAGGACGGCGTGACCGTCGCCAAGGAAATCGAGCTTGCCGACAAGTTTGAGAATCTCGGCGCCCAGCTGGTGCGCGAAGTCGCCTCCAAGCAGAACGACATCGCCGGCGACGGCACGACGACCGCAACGGTTCTTGCCGCCTCGATCATTCGCGAGGGTACCAAGGCGGTCGCCGCCGGCCTCAACCCGATGGATTTGAAGCGCGGCATCGACCTGGCGGTGGACGCCGTCGTCGCCGACCTCAAGGTCAATTCGAAGAAGGTCACTTCGAACGAAGAGATCGCCCAGGTCGGCACGATCTCGGCCAACGGCGACTCCTCGGTCGGCAAGATGATCGCCACCGCCATGCAGAAGGTCGGCAACGAAGGCGTGATCACGGTGGAGGAGGCGAAAAGCCTCGAGACCGAGCTCGACGTCGTCGAGGGCATGCAATTCGACCGCGGCTATCTCTCGCCCTATTTCATCACCAATGCCGAGAAGATGATCGCCGAGCTCGAAGAGCCCTATATTCTCGTCCATGAGAAGAAGCTTTCTTCGCTGCAGGCCATGCTTCCGGTTCTCGAAGCCGTGGTGCAGACCGGCAAGCCGCTGCTCATCATCGCCGAGGATGTCGAGGGCGAGGCGCTCGCCACGCTCGTCGTCAACAAGCTGCGCGGCGGCCTGAAGGTCGCGGCCGTCAAGGCGCCGGGCTTCGGCGACCGCCGCAAAGCCATGCTCGAAGACATCGCCGTCCTGACCGGCGGCCAACTCATCTCCGAGGACCTCGGCATCAAGCTCGAGAGCGTCACGCTTCCCATGCTCGGCCGCGCCAAAAGGGTGCGCATCGAAAAGGAGACGACGACGATCATCGACGGCGCCGGGGCGAAAGCCGATATCGAAGCAAGGATCAAGCAGATCAAATCGCAGATCGAGGAGACGACCTCCGATTATGACCGCGAAAAGCTGCAGGAGCGGCTTGCCAAGCTGGCCGGCGGCGTGGCCGTGATCCGGGTCGGCGGGGCGACCGAGGTCGAGGTGAAGGAGAAGAAGGACCGCGTCGACGATGCGCTCAACGCTACCCGCGCCGCGGTCGAGGAAGGCATCCTGCCGGGCGGCAGCATCCCGTTGCTGCGGGCGATCAAGGCTCTGCAAAGCCTCAAGGCCGAGAATGCCGACCAGAAAGCCGGCATCGATATCGTCCGCAAGGCGATTCAGACCCCGGCGCGGCAGATTATCGACAATTCGGGCGCGGATGGAGCCGTCGTGGTCGGCAAACTGGCCGAGAACAACAATTACGCCTACGGCTACAATGCACAGACCGGCGAGTTCGGCGATCTCGTCAAGCTCGGGATCATCGATCCGACCAAGGTCGTGCGCACGGCATTGCAAGATGCCGCCTCGGTTGCCGGATTGCTCATCACTACCGAAGCCATCGTCGCCGAACAGCCCAAGAAAGAAGCTGCTCCCGCCGGCGGCATGGGTGGAATGGGCGGCATGGGCGGGATGGATTTCTAAATCCTGCCGCGCCGCAACGGAACAAACCTTCAAAGCCCCGGATTTTCCGGGGCTTTTTATTTAATGTCGCGCGCCCCGGGCCAGTCACGAGATTTTATGATTGTGACCGCGTGCGGAGCCGCTAAAAGATCGCTCTGGCGGTCACAGCGCAACCTCTGCCCGATCGCCCTCGGCCTGAAGCGTTCGGGTCTGTCGAGTTCGACCTGGGCGCGTGGGGAGAAAAACGTGAATCACGCCTTGCCCAACCAAACGCTCAAAAGAACGACGACGCGGGCCGACCTTCTGAACGCCGTCTATGATTGCTGCAAAGGACTCTCGCGCGCCCAAGCGCGCGATATTTTCGAGATGGCGCTGGATGAAATTTCCGAAGCCCTGGTGCGCGGCGAGCCGGTAAAACTTCGAAGCTTCGGGTTGTTTTCCGTGCGCGCCAAACGCGAGCGGATCGGCCGCAATCCGCGCACCGGAATTGAAGTGCCGATCAAGCCGCGCCGCGTTCTGACCTTCCGGCCTTCGCCGGTCTTGGTCGCCTCGATCAACGGAACGAAGCCGCCCGCCCACGCCGACCTTGACGAGTGAGCCACGTGCGGTTTTCTCCGCCTTTAATGCGGCGTATTTTCCTTTTGCAAAGGTCATGATTGCGCGGCGCCTGTCCAAAACTTAAGGGATCGCGCCGACCGGCTTTCTTGATATAGATGAAACAAAGACTTAGAGCCGTGGTGCGCTGCGGCCCAGATCATGCAAGCTACTCCGGCGAACCGGCCTTAAGGGCTGCCGTTTGCGGCCAATCCTAGCCTCAGACCCCAACGGGGTTCCCCTCAAGCGAACAGGTCCATGAAACTCCTCGCCATCATCATCGCAATCTTCACTTTGGCCGCGGCGGTCGTCGCGCAAAGGACCGGAGACACGACTCTCGTCCTCTTGACGGCCGCCTCGGCCATTTGCGCGCTCACGACCTATCAAGGCCGGGAGATGTCGCGCTATCTGAGAATTTTCGCGGCGATCTTCGGCATCGAACTCGTCGTCTTCGGAGCGCTTTGTCTCGTCGCCGAGATGAAACTCTGGCCGGCGGCGATCGACAGCTACGAGCTGCCGCTCAGCCTGCCGCTCACCGTCGCGATCTTCGCCATCCTCGTCTATCTGGTCTCCTTCATCCCGATCGTGAAGACGATGATGCGGATCGCCGACCGTTATTTCGAGACGACCGAGCGGACGACGGCGCGCATCTGGCCGCTCCCGTCCTTCCGCGGCCTGGAACGCGGGGTGGCAATTTCCATGGTCGTCTTCCTCGTGCTCATCAATCAGGCGGAAGTCGGCATCGACATCCGGCTTTCATTTTTCTCGCGCGATTGGTTCAACGCCATCCAGAACCGCGA
>JASHVQ010000167.1 GCA_030044485.1 Methylovirgula sp.
TGAATCCCGCGCAGAAAAAGCGCCAGCATTGACAGGCGCCCCAAGAATATCGGTCTCGGAACAACAGATTATAACGATACGTTGGCGTTGCCGAAGGAAAGATTGGACGTTGTCTTGCCGCGCGCGTCCCTTGAGAGCCAGGAAATCATCCCGATTTGTCGTTCAATTCATTCCGGCTCCTTGGTTTGCTTTCCTTGCCTGATATTGATGTTGCAAGAGCGGGCCGGCCTTGATCGCCCATGAGTCGCAAAACTTTCCAGCTTCTTATTGTCGACGACCACCCGATGGTTATTGCAGGGTGCCGTGCGATTCTCTCGGCCCACATGGATGTCGCGGTACGCGAGGCGCATGGCGAGGATGAGGGTTTTGAGCGCTATTTCGCCAAGCGACCGGACGCCGCGATAATCGATCTTTATCTCACGGATGGCTCCGGACTCGCTCTGGCACAGCGAATTCTGCGGCAAGATCCAAAAGCCAGAATAATTTTCTTTTCGATGAACGACGATGCGGTCTTCGCGTCGCGTGCGATCGAATGCGGCGCCAAAGGCTATATAAGCAAATGCGAAAGCCCTTCGCGCTTCGTTGCCGCAATCCGGGCGGTCACGTCAGGCGAGACATTTCTTGTTCCGGAAATTGCCCAACAGCTCGCTTGTTTGGACGATAGCGCGTTCAAGAGCTCATTGAGCCGACTCAATGCGCGAGAGCTGAATATATTGCGACATCTGCGCGAGGGGTGCACAATGGCCGAGATAGCGCACGCGAGCAATTTATCCTACAAAACAATTACGAACAATTGCACCGCACTCAAACGCAAGCTCGGCGCTCGTACATTGCTCGATCTCACGCGGATCGCTATCGAAAACAAACTTGCTTGACTTGCGATTCGCCGTTCTCTCCCCGGATGCCAAAACTACATCAGGTTATTTGTCCATTCTGCTGCGGACGACTTCGGCCGTAAAAATTAAAGCAAAACCAACAATCATTCCGGCCGCTATGGCAGTGGCAAGAGCGTTGACAATATCCATGCGACGATGTCCGCCGGTCGGCCAATGAGGACATCATCCTGCCCGATTTGGAATCACCGAGCTATTTCCAAGATTGCCATATGTGCGGGGAAAAAATGGAAGCCGGCGCTCGGGGCCAATGGTTAACCGTCCGCTTACCCCTTCATCTCCCGATAATAGCGCGAGATGCGGTCGAACCATTCGTGGCGCGCCTGAAGATGCGCCAGGCCGCGGCCGCGCTCCGGCAATTGCAGCGTGGCGATGAGCGCATCGACTTCGCGGCGCGCCGAGGCCTGTGAGGCGGAGAGCGAGTTGCTGCGCATCGCCTCTTCGATCGGATCGAGCGCCGTCAAGCCGATCGGAAAAAGCTCGCGGAAGATCACCCGGTCGTGCAACCCGTCGGTCGGGCGGAATTGCAGTTCCGTGGCGAGCCGCGAAAGGCTCGTGGCGATCTGCTTGGCGTTGTTCGACTGGGTCGTCGACATGCGGTTGCGCACCAGCACCCAGTCGATGATGCCTTGGTCGACGAGGCGGCGCTTGCGGCGCGCCTCGAGCACGAGGTCGGCGTAATGCGCGACCTGGCCGCGCTGCGTGCGGTCGTGATGCACGCGGGAAAAGACATCGATGTCGATGAAGGAATCGTTGATCGGCGAGACAAGCGTGTCGGCGAGCGAATGGGCAAGCCGCATCAGATAGGAATCGCTGGCCGGCGTGTCGATGACCACGAACTCGTACTCGTGTTCGACCGCCGCGACCGCCGCCGCGAAGGCGCCGAATTCCGCGGTCTCGTTGTCGCGCACGCTCTCGGAATTGCCGCGCTCGAGCGTGTGGTGATAGGGCAGTTCGACGTTCCAGGGCGCATTCGACGCCCATGAGGCGCGGTTCTCGAAGAAGCGCGTCAGCGTGCGCTGCCGCGTGTCGAGATCGATGGTTGCGACCCGAAACCCGGCCTTGAGCAGGGCGACGCCGATATGGATGGAGAGCGTCGACTTGCCGGTGCCGCCCTTTTCGTTGGCGACGACGACCACATGCGCGGTGCGCAGATCGGGCAGCTCGGAGGTCTTGGCTTGCGCGGTCATACCCTGTCCCGCTCGACCGGCCGGCCGCCGCAGAATCGGCCCGGCACGGAACTCTCGAGACCTAATGGCCGAAGGCGGGACTGGCAATCCATGCCCCGCACAATTGAATCGCAAAACCGCGGGCGCGGTGGAAAAACGGCGAAAATGCCTGTCCGTAAATCCGGGCGCGACGGCATGCGCCTATTGCGTCATCGGCCCGCCGCCATAGAGCCAATCGTAGCCTGCGATGATGCGTCTTGCTCCGAGCATCTTGATCGCCAGATCGCGCAGCGCCGCCGCCGCTCCGGAAAGCCGATAGACGCGCGCCTGGCGGTGCGATTGACGCTGCACCCGGGCGATGCGCGCCCGCCGCCCGGCGACGAATTCGGCCAAGGCCGGAGCCACTTCACGGCCCGGCTCAAGGCAGAGGGCAAGCGCCGCAGCGTCCTCGATCGCCTGCGCCGCGCCCTGCGCGAGAAAGGGCAGGATCGGATGCGCGGAATCGCCGATCAACACGACGCGGCCCGAGGACCAGAGCGGCGGCGGGGCGCGTTCGACGAGCGGCCATATGCGCCATTCGTCGGCGGCCGCGATGAGGTCGCGGATGCGTCTGTCCCACCTGGCAAAACGCGCCGCGATCTTGCGCGGATCGCCAGGCTGCGCCCAGATGTCGGCGCTCCA
>JASHVQ010000168.1 GCA_030044485.1 Methylovirgula sp.
ATCGCCGATGCGGTGATGATCGGCGCCGGCACGGCGCTGGCCGACGACCCCATGCTGAACGTGCGCCTGCCGGGACTCGAAAGCCGCCGGCCTTTACGCATCGTGCTCGATCCGCATCTCGAACTGCCGGCGGCGTCGCGGCTCGCGGCGACGGCGCGCCAATATCCGACGCTGGTGATCGCCGCAGAGCATGTTGCGATGCAAGCCGCGGCGCGGCTCGTGGAGCAGGGTGTCGAAGTCGGGCGCGTGGCGCCTGACGATGCCGGGCATCTTGAGCTCGGCGCGGTTCTCGCCTTTCTCGGCGCACGCGGCCTGACGCGGGTTTTTTGCGAAGGCGGGCCGCGCCTTGCGGCGGCGCTGATTTCGGCGGGTTTTGCCGACGAGGTCATGCTCATCCGCAGCGACAAGACGCTGGGCCGGCGCGGCCTTGCGCTTTCGCCCGAAAGCCGCGCTCTCTTGGGCGATTCCAGGCGTTATCGCCTGGCCGAGAACGGACGGATCGGGACGGATGCTCTCCTGCGCTACGAACGGGTGCTCTGATGTTCACCGGACTCGTCGGCATGATCGGCAGCGTCGAGAACATCGCGCCGCGCGGCGAGCTGAAACGCGCTCGCATCTCCTATCCGTCGACGGGCAGCGAGATCGCGGTCGGCGCGTCGGTTGCCTGCAGCGGGCCGTGCCTGACGATTGCCGAATGCGGCGCGGAAGGCGGCAAGACCTGGTTCGAAGTCGATCTCGGCGCCGAAACTCTGGCGCGCACGACGGCGCGCCGTTGGCGGGCGGGAACGCGGCTCAATCTCGAACGATCACTTCGCGCCAGCGACGAGCTGGGAGGGCATATCGTCACCGGCCATGTCGACGGCGTGGCCAAGATTTTGGGGATCGACGCCTTCGACAACATGAAGCGCTTCGCCGTCGAAGCCCCGCCGCAACTCAGCCGCTTCATCGCCGAGAAGGGATCCGTGTCGCTCGATGGAACGTCGTTGACGGTCAACGCCGTCAAGGGCGATTGCTTTTCGGTTCTGCTCATTCCGCATACGCTTGCGGTCACGACCTGGAGCGAGCGGCAGATCGGCGACGAAGTTAATCTCGAAGTCGACGTTATGGCGCGCTATGCGGCGCGTCTGCTCGAGCTCGATTAGACGCCTCGGCTTGCAGCCCGCCATCCAGCTTGTTAGTCAGGCGGCGCACTGGAGCGCCGCGATAGACCATGGCCGAACCGCGCCGGACCAAAAGCCCCGCCGAGGAAAGCGTCAGAGGCGCGCGTTTCCTGATCGTCGAAGCGCGCTTCTACGACGAGATCGCGGCCATGTTGCTGAACGGCGCGATCGCGGCGCTGAAACACGCCGAGGCGCGTTACCTCTGCTGGCAAGTTCCCGGGGCGCTTGAAATTCCTATCGCTCTGGCCATCGCCCTCGACATGGCCGAGACCTCGGGCGCGCCGTTCCAAGGGGCGCTGGCGCTCGGCTGCGTCGTGCGCGGCGAGACGGCGCATTTCGACATCGTGGCGCGCGAGAGCGCTCGGGCGGCGATCGACCTTGCCGTCGAACGCCGCCTGCCGTTCGGCAATGGAATCCTCACGGTCGATAACATTGCGCATGCCAAAAAGCGCGCCGATCCGAAACAGGGCGACAAAGGCGGCGAGGCGGCGCGCGCCGCGCTGGCCCTCTATCGCCTCAAGTCCGGGCAAGGGGCTTCGTGATGGCCAAGGCCCTGCGCTCCGCCGCGCGGCTCGCCGCCGTCCAGGCGCTCTACCAAATGGAGGTCACGGGCAAGGGCCTTGCCGAGACGCTTGCCGAATTCGAGTCCTTCTGGATCGGCGGCGAGATCGAAGGCTCGCGATATGAGGAAGCCGAAGTCGCATTCTTTCGCGATATCTTACGCGGCGTTCTTGCCGAACAGGTTGCGATCGACCGCGGCATAGACAAGACGCTGGCCAAGGGCTGGCCATTGGCGCGCGTCGATTCCGTCATGCGCGCCATTCTGCGGGCCGGCACTTACGAGGTGATGCAACGCAAGGACGTCCCGGCGCGCGTCGCCATCAAGGAATATGTCGACGTGGCCGGCGCCTTCTTTTCCCGCGACGAGGCGGGCATGATCAATGCCGTGCTCGACGCCTTGGCGCGGCAATTCCGCCCCGAGGAATTCGTCTCGCGGGCATGACGTGGATGGCGTAAAGTCGCGGCGCTTGCGGGCTATAAGCTCGGGAATCGGCGGAGCCCTATGTGACATCGACGCCGCGTCCGTCGGAAGACGAAATCATCGCAAATTTCTTCGCGCCGCTCGCCGCGCCAGCCGGACTTGGGCTGGGCGATGACGCGGCGTTGCTGAGCGTTCCCGCCGGCCACGCGCTTGTGGTCACAAAGGACATGCTTGCCTCAGGCGTGCATTTCTTCGCCGAAGACCCGCCGGACGTGATCGCCCGCAAGGCGCTGCGCGTCAATCTTTCGGATCTCGCGGCGAAGGCCGCGGAACCTGCCGGATTTCTTTTGGGCCTCGCGCTGCCGGGCGACTGGACCGTGGAGTGGCTCGGCGCTTTCGCCAAAGGTCTTGCCGAGGACGCGCGGTTTTTCGAATGTCCCCTGCTCGGCGGCGATACGGTCAAAAGCCTCGGCGCACTTTCCCTTTCGATCACCGCGATCGGCACGGTGCCGGAGTCGAAAATGGTGCCGCGCGCCGGCGTGCGCGAGGGCGATCTGCTCTATGTCACGGGCACCATCGGCGATGCGGCTTTGGGCCTGCGCCTGCGGCGCGCCAAAGCCGCCGATCGGTGGATCGAGGCGTTGAGCCGACCGGCCCGCGACTATCTCTTGATGCGATACCTCTTGCCGTTGCCGCGCCTTGGCCTGCGCGATGCGCTGCGCGGCTTCGCGCAGGCCGCGATGGACGTTTCCGACGGACTTTTAGGCGATCTTGCCAAAATGCTGGCGCTGACCGGCGTGACGACGGAAGTGTCGCTCGCCGACGTGCCGCTCTCCAAGGCCGCGCGCCAAGCGCTGGCGCTTAATTCTTCGCTCGTCGAGCCGATCCTGGCGGGCGGCGACGATTACGAGATCATCTGCGCCGTGGCGCCAGCCGCGCAGGGCGAATTCGAGCGGGCGACAGAAGGCCTTGGTTTTTCCGTCACGCGAATCGGCACGGCCTCGAAGGGCACGCAAAAGCCCCTGATCAGGGATGGCGAGGGCCGGTTATTGGCCTTTTCGGCGGCGTCCTACAGGCATTTTTGAGAGCCCAGCCGGTCCAGAACTCCCTGAAGTGTTGAGATTTACGGCCGCCAAGGGCGCTAAGATTGCGAAATTTGCCGCTTTCGGCCATGGTCCGCCGCCAAGGGCGGAGCCATTCGCCCCGATCCGCCATTTCCGGCGCATGGCTCACGTTCGGGCCGCGCCCGGAAATGCCTCCAATTCGGCGCGAACCGAGGCTCGGCGCGTCCCACCGACGAAGGGCAGAGATCTATGTACTTCATATGGATTGTCATTCTCGCCGGGCTGCTGGCCGTCGCCTATGGAGTTGCGACGGCGACCGAGCTGCTCAAGGCCGATGCCGGTTCGGCGCGAATGCAGGAGATCGCGGCGGCGATCGCGGAGGGCGCACAGGCCTATTTGAAACGCCAATATTCGACGGTCGCCGTCGTCGGCGCCGTAATCTTCGTCATCCTCGGTCTGCTGCTTTCCTGGACCGTCGCCGCGGGATTTCTGATCGGCGCGGTACTCTCCGGAGCGGCCGGTTTCATCGGCATGAACGTCTCGATCCGCGCCAATGTGCGCACCGCCCAGGCGGCCGCCAAATCTCTTGGCGCCGGTCTCGACATTTCCTTCAAGGCCGGAGCGGTCACGGGCCTGCTGGTCGCCGGTCTCGCGCTGCTCGGCGTCTCCGTCTATTACACGATCCTCACCGGTCCTCTGGGCCTGGTGCGAAACAGCCGCGAGGTGGTCGACGCCTTGGTCGCGCTCGGCTTCGGCGCATCGCTGATCTCGATCTTCGCGCGTCTCGGCGGCGGCATTTTCACCAAGGGGGCCGACGTCGGCGCCGATCTTGTCGGCAAGGTCGAGGCGGGAATTCCCGAGGACGATCCGCGCAATCCGGCGACAATCGCCGACAATGTCGGCGACAACGTCGGCGACTGCGCCGGCATGGCCGCCGATCTTTTCGAGACCTATGTGGTCACCGTCGTCGCCACGATGGTGCTGGCCGCGATCTTCTTCGCCGGCCAGGCGTCGCTCGGCGCCGCCATGCTCTATCCGCTGGCGATCTGCGCCGCCTGTATCGTGACTTCGATCGCCGGCACGTTCTTCGTCAGGCTCGGTCCCACCAATTCGATCATGGGCGCGCTTTACAAAGGGCTGATCGCCACCGGCGCCTTGTCGATCCTGGGTCTCGCCATCGCCACGCAATTCGTGATCGGCTGGGGAACGCTCGGAACAGTCGATGGCACCCCCGTCGAGGGCACGCATCTCTTCATTTGTGGTCTCGTCGGCCTTGCCGTCACCGGCCTCATCGTCTGGATCACGGAATATTACACCGGGACCGGAAAGCGCCCCGTCGTCTCGATCGCCCAGGCCTCGGTCACCGGCCACGGCACCAACGTCATTCAGGGTCTTGCCGTCTCGCTCGAATCCACCGCCTTGCCGGCGCTGGTCATCGTCGCGGGGATCATCGTGGCCTCGCAGCTTGCCGGACTTTTTGGAATTGCGA
>JASHVQ010000169.1 GCA_030044485.1 Methylovirgula sp.
TCAAAGTGCTGGCCCGCTTCGGTTTGGCGATTTCATGCGCCGTGCATTGAACCGCGATCGGTGGCCAACTCTGCCGCTTCGCCGGTGCATTCGGAACGATCCATGTCGCTGAGAGTCCGTCTTCTTATTTCAATTGCCCTCGTGCTCGCTTTTACGCTGATTTTGGGATGCGGCCTCATCTATTGGGATGCTCTCGCGAAGGTCGACACCGAAATGACAGCCGCGCTCGCCGTCGGCCTCAGAACCGTGCAAAACGCCACGGACGATGCGGAAGAAGCCGTGAATCCGCTTCGTCAACTGGAGTTGCTCGTTGAAGACTTCAACGGCAATCGCCACCTGCGCGCGTTCCTCATGGGTAACGACGGAATCGAGATCGACAAATCAACGCTCCTCATACCTTCCGATCCCGCGCCGGAATGGTTCAATGATCTCTTACAGCGCGAGCCGGAGGACGTGCACATTTTCTTGCCTCCTCCCTTCGCCCGTTATGGTTCGATCATACTGTCGACGGATTCGCATAACGAGATTGATGAAGTCTGGAACGATTTCGTCATTACGATTCTGACGCTGGCACTTTTTTGCACGCTTGTGCTCGCTTTGGTTTATTTCAGCCTCGGCGCGCCCATGCGCCTCCTGGACAATATGGCGACCGCATTCAAACGCGTCGGCGACGGCGATTACAGGCCGCGCATCCGAGACAAGGGCCCGCGCGAAGTGTCGATACTGGCGCGCCGCTTCAATGAGATGGTGGCCCGGCTCGCCGAGATAGAACATTTGAACCGCCGTCTTCAATCGCAACTTGCGACAGTTCAGGAGGAGGAGCGCGTCGACCTGGCGCGCGACCTCCATGACGAGATTGGTCCTCTGCTTTTCGCCCTGAATATGGATGTCTCCACGCTGCGCCTGCAGGATTGGACTCATTCCAGGGAAAGGATCATCAGCCAACTCGATGCCATGTCCTCAGCCATTGGCGCCATTCAATCGCACGTGAGATCCATGCTCGCAAGACTTCGGCCGGCGGTCCTGCTGGATCTCGGGCTCAATCATGCCGTCGACAACTTGGTGGCGTTTTGGAGCAAGCGACATGAGGGTATCAGCGTTAGAGTTGAACTCGAACGCGAGAGCTTCGGCGAGAAACTTGATACGACCATTTATCGCATTTTTCAGGAATCTCTCACCAATGCCTTGCGACATGGCCATCCCTCATTGGTGGAGATTAAAGCATCCGGCGACGAGCACGGCTTTCTCAACGTTGAAGTTCGTGACGACGGAACGGGTCTTGCCACCTCCGACGAGGATTTTGGCCTCGGCCTGACCGGAATGCGAGAACGCATAGAATCCGCGGGGGGCTCGCTGGTGGTCGGCAATCGCGGCGACGGCCAAGGCGTTTCCGTCCGGGCTAGAATTCCGTTGCCGGACTGCGAAGAAGCCTTGGCAAAAGAGGTGGTTCCATGAAAATCTTGATGGTCGATGATCACGTCATAGTCCGCGAGGGGGCGCGCCGGCTTTTGTCCGTGATGTCCGACACAACGGTCTTTGAGGCCTCTTCCTCGAGGGACGCGCTCGCCCTATTCAAGGCGCATCACCCGGACATCGTCGTCCTCGATCTCAACCTTCCCAATTCGAGCGGCCTCGAATTGTTGCGGCGTCTCGTGCTTGAGGATCGTCACGTGCGTGTTCTAATCCTCAGCATGCATTCGGAACCTATTTACGTCGCGCGTGCGCTGGAGGCAGGCGCCCGCGGCTACATTAGCAAAATGGCCTCGGCCGACGAACTGATCACCGCGGTGCGCGAGGTCAACTCCGGCGGCCGCTACGTGGAGCGCGAAATTGCCGCGCAACTCGTTATTTCTCAATATGGCGGCGCGGATCCGCTGGGCAAATTGACGACGCGGGAGGTCGACATCGTTCGGCTGCTCGGCGAGGGCAAGAACTTCTCAAAGATCGCCGACGCTCTGGGGATCACCTACAAGACGGTGGCCAACGCGTGTAGCATCATTAAGGGCAAGCTCGACGTGGAGCGGACTTCCGATCTGATCCGTCTCACCTATCAGATGCGCGATCGCTAGCCGCCATGAGCTTTGAGCCAAAGGCCCTTCAAGGCATGGCGGCGACGCCCCAAGGAAGGTGCCCAACAGGAACCGAGCGCTCCGGTCTAAGGCTTCTCAGGTCTATGACGGTAAGATCGTTGGTGTTGCCGTTCGCGACATAGAGTTTTGTGCCGTTCGGGTCTATCGCCATATGCCAAGGCCTTTCACCTACAAGGACATAAGTGATCGGGACAAGGGTGTGAGTATCGACTACCGCGATCCGGTTCGCGTGGCTTAACGCAACGTAAGCCTGCTTTCCGTCGAGCGAGAAAACGATGCCGACCGGCTGAATGAGCTCCGCTCGCACCCCCGGTATGTCGAAGCCGATCTTCTTGATGATTTTGCGGGTTTGTGCGTCGATCACCGATACCGTCCCGCCGACTTCGGCCGAGACCCAGACCTGTTTTCCGTCCTGCGTGAATTGCGCCTCGCGCGGGCGCTGATCGACGAGAACGTTTGTCTCGATGGTGAGCGTCTTGGCGTCGATGAAATGCGCCATCGCCGCCAACTCGGAGGTGCCGACGACGGTCGTCAGGTCCGGGCTGATGGCGAGGCCTTCCGGCTCGGCGCCGACCGCCACCGTACCGACAATCTTGCCGCTCGCCCGGTCGATGACGGTGATCTGCGAATCCTCTTCGTTGGCGGCATAGATGCGTAATCCGGCCGGATCGATGGCGACGAGCTCGGGATCCGGCACGCCGGGAATGCTGCGCGAAACCGTCAGCGTTTTCGTATCGATGACATCGAGTTTGTCGTCGTCGCCGGCGCAGACGAAGATTTCGGTGTGATCGGGCGTTATCACGATCCCGCGCGGCCGCGCTCCGACCGGGATGATCTTCTTGATATTTAGCGTTAGACTATCGAGAACCGTCACCGTATTGTCCCGCTCATTGGTGACGAAAAGCGTTGCGGCATGCGTCGATTGCGAAGACAGCAACGCTGCGAAAAACGCGATCGACAAAACCCCACGCATCGGTTGCTCCTCTGCTCAGTGCGCGAAGCGGCACTTTGTTTCCGGCTCGTCGTAGCCCAGGGAATCGGTGAGGTATTTCGGGTGCAGGAATCCTTCGATCGGCGCGATCGAAATCAACGCCCGCGGACCGGCAAGCAGGATCGGCTGCCGCAGCTGCAAATCCCATTTCCTGAACGACAGGCCGACGCCCTTGTAGGCGGCTATGTTGAATTCATCGGAAAGGACGTATTGGCGTAAGGTTGCGACATCTGTTGCCCCAGTGCGCAGCATGGCTTCGCCAAAAATATGCAGAGCGAGCCAGCCCTCATAGTCGCGCTCGGTCATGACGCGGTGCGCAAATCTCTCGAATCTGTTTTGCATTTCCTGGCCGGCATATTCCTCGAACGAGCGGTGCCAGGCCACGGCTATCAATCCCTGCGTTCCGACGACGGGACGTGGATCGAAGCTGTTGAACAGCAGATATTCGCCGAAGACTTCGTCCATATCGACGACGAAGATCACGTCATAATCGGGAACGCTCTGCGTCAATAGCGCCATCTGCTGTTCGGTTTGCTGATGACCCGTGTCAGTCGTGCGGGCGCGGGCGTTGTAGGTATAAGTGCGCTCGGCAACGATGCGCGATCCGAACCGCGCGGCGGCGCGCTTGACGGCCGCCGTATATTCGAGATCTGCCGGCTGCGTTCCGTGAATCAAGAACCAGCGCTGCCAGCGCTTATAGAGCAGGAATTGGCCGAGCGCGTCGGCGCGCATGGCGTAACTCGGGGCGAGATGAAAGACATTCGCCCGACACTCTTCCTGGCGCAGTTCGTCGTCGCTGGTGCGGATGTCGAGGATGATCGCGTCCTTGGCTTCCGGCAAATCGGCGACAGCGAGCAAATCTTTCGCTTCGAGATCGGCGACGATGAGCTGGTTGCCGGCCGCGAAGACCTTTTTGGCCTCGGCGAGGATGTCGCCGTCCGCGGGAAGAATATCTTCGGTAAGATCGGTCTCCTGTCCGACGAATTTGCCGTTGAGGTTGTTGTCGGCGGCGCCAACCCGCGCGCCCACGATGCCCTTGTCCTTGAGCGACCTGTCGAGCAGCGACAAGGGCGGCGGCTCGTCATAGCGCTTGCCTAAGTAGACGACGCGCAAGTGCTTCATGGCCGGCCTGGCCGCCGTTTGCGGGTCTGCCATGCCCGAACCGGTTACCAGAAACACGCTTGCCAGGCCGGCAGCTCCAATCGCCAGTCGCCACCACGGTCTTCCCGTGGCGGCGCCGAAGGACATTCGGTGTGCGCGCCGCGCCGCAAGTCGCTTTGGCAAATTCGTCATCTGACCGCTTGACGTTCGATCAGAGATTCTTGCCCTGCGAAGAGCCGTTGCTCCTACTCTCGCTCTTCGGCGCCGTCGCAGCCAGCAAGTCGAGGATGTTGAGCGCCGCGGCGTTTTGGTTTGCCTCGGCGAGATCGCGCGCGGTTTTCCCCTCGGCCTCTTTGGCGGAGAGATTGGCGCCGAGTTGCGCGAGCACGCCGATCATGGCCGGATTATTATGGACGGCTGCCACCATAAGCGCGGTCATGCCCGTGGTCGAGGTCGCGTTGATATCGGCGCCACGGGCGACAAAGAGCTGCGCAAGATCGAGTGGCCCGACACCTTCGACAAGCGCCATAGACCGTTGTTCAATGGGCTTCTGGCTGGCCACGATCATCAGCGGCGTCAGCTTTTGCGGGCCGGCCGGCTGGCTTACCGAGGCGCCGACGTCGACGAGCGCCTTGGCTGCCGCGAACTTGCCGTCGGCAAGCGCATAGGCGAGCGCCGTGTAGCCCTCGGGGGTCGCGGCGTTGACGTCCGCCTTGCGCGAAGCCAGCAATTGAATGGCCGGAACGTTATCTTGCGCCGCCGCGTGCATGAGTGCAGTCCACCCGTCATTGTCGCGCGCCTCGATGTTGGCGCCATCATCGATGAGTTCGGCGAGCACATCCATGTCGCGCTGTTCGGCGGCGACGTGAATAATGTATTGGCCAAGCCCGTCGCGCGAGTTGACATCGGCGCCCTTGCTCATCAGGAAGCGGATACGCTCGAGGTCTCCGGCGAGCACCGCGCCGTTTAGCGCCGAATTGACGTCGAGACCTTGCGCCAGCCATTTCTCGACCTGCGCATCGCCGACATGCGGTGCCTGCCCGGTCGTCGTGTCCGTTGGCCTAATCGGTTGCCCGACCTGGAGAAAATAGGTGCCGTGCGCCGGGATATCGCCGCTGATGATGCAGGTGCCGCATTCAACGAGCGGAACCCCGTAGTCGAGGAAGATCTTCTTGATTTCGTCTTTGTTCTTCTCAAGGGCGTTCTCGATCATGTATTTGAGAACAGCGTCGGTGCGGCGCACGCCGAGCGCCAAGTCGAACTCAAGCGGCACGGTGTCGTCCATGCGATTGACGGGCAAGATCGTCAGCGGCGCGCCTTTCTTGGCTTTGACGTAGCCGGCGAACGGTCCCCAAACCGCGGCCGCGTCGAGCTTGCCCGCGACAACTTGCTCGACCTGCCACCAGGGCTGATCCTGCACGACCTTGTCGCCGTCATAGGTCACGGGCTGGACTTCAATGTTTTTGGTCACACCGTGATCCGCCAGGGCCTCACGCAGGCCGGAGGTCTCGTAGACGCCGATCTTCAGGCTCTTCAGGCGGGGATCGTCGAGGCTCTTGAAGGGAGCGAGGCCTCTGTCGCCACGATAAGCAAGCACGTAGGTCGTGCGGTAGAGAGGGGTTGTCGTTAACGCTTGCTCGTAGTCTGCGGGAATATCCATCAATACGTCGCACTCGTCCTCGTCGAAAGTTGCGCGAGTGATGCCGCGTTCGAGTTGCGGCCGCCAATAATAGGTGAGCGTGGCCCCCATGGACTGCGCCAGAATCTCGGCAATCTTGTTCTCAAAACCTTCGCCGCGCGTGTCCGAGAAGGGCATATTGCCGGGATCGGCGCAGACTCGAAGATAATCGAGCTTCTTCGTCGCCGCTTCGGCCTTGGCTGCGAGCTTCTGCGCCGAGGTCATGTCGTCGAAATCGGTCTGGGCATGCGCCGGTTGCTGAACGCAGGGGATCGCAGCGATCAGGGCTAGCGCAAAGAGAACGCTATGGGCTGTCATGGGTCTATCCGGTCCGGTTGGCCTAAAAGCAAAAGACCCCGGCGCGCATGCGAGTACGCGCCGGGGTGTCAGATCGATGAACCTCTTCAGAACAGACGGAATGTGAAGAGGGTGCCGCCCTGCGGGATCAGCGGCAGGTTTGTGGCTTTGGCCATCGCCGTTGCGCCGATCGCGCCGAACTTATCGTTCATGTCGAGACCGGCGGTCACAGGCAGTCCTATCCAGCCGCCAATTCCGGTCCATACCGAGACGTATTGGTGGCCGCCAATTTTATAGGTGATCGGATTGCCGATGATCCCGGAGGCGAGCTTGCGCTGCCAAAGGATCTTGCCGGTATCGCGATCGACCGCCCGGAAATCGCCGTTCAAGCTGCCGTAGAAGGCGAGACCACCGTCGGTGACGAGCGCGCCGCCCCAATTCGGATAGGGGTCGGGAATGTCCCAATCCTCTTTGCCGGTCAGAACGTCGAACTTCTTGAACCGTCCGGCAACGCCGGGCTTTTCCTCATACATGTAGACGTTGGCGAAAACATAGACGGTGCCCTGCTGGAAGCTGGTGCGCTCCTGCGGTTCATCCGTCATGCACCAATTGTTGGTCGGGCAGTAGAACTTGGTCGGGTCCTTGGGATCGACCGCGCAAGGCTGCTGATCCTTGCCGCCCATGGCCGACGGACAAGCCTGCGTCGTCACACCGATCTTTAGTGGCGAATGTTCATAGACCTTCACCGGCCGGCCGGTTTTCAGATCGACCCGCTCCGCCCAATTGACCGTTACGAACTTGTTGGCGCGCAGCAACGTGCCGTTGGTCCGATCGAGCACATAGGCGAAACCGTTGCGGTCGAAATGCACGAGACACTTGCATGGTTTGCCATCGACGTCCGGCATATCGACGAGAATGTTCTCATTGACGCCGTCATAGTCCCACTGATCGAACGGTGTCCACTGGTAGTTCCAGACAACCGTGCCGTCCGCGACATTGCGGGCAAAGATCGTCATCGACCATTTGTTGTCCCATTTGCCGGAGTTGCAGCCTTCCTGCGTCGGCGGGTTTTCGCCGCAACGGGTCGTGGGGCTCCAGTTGCCCGGGTTGCCGGTCGATTCGAAGATCAGCTTCAGCTCCGGATCGTAGCTGTACCAGTTCCAAGGCGAACCGCCGCCGCGTTTCCATTCGTCGTTGGGATAGGTGAAGCCTTGATTCTGGGTCTGATCATGCCGCGAGTTGTCCTTGTTCGTGTCCGGCGTGATGCCGATTTCCTCGTCGGTTCCGTTACTCTCCTTGCTCCAAACGAGCTTGCCAGTGTTAAGATCATAGGCGTCGAGACGGCCGCGCGCGGCGAATTCGTCGCCGCCGAAGCCGGCGATCACCAGGTTCTCGGCGACCAGTGGCACGTTGGTCTGCGTCTCGCCGTGTTCCGGATAGGCGTGCTTGACGACCCAGATTTCCTTGCTGGTCTTGGCATCGAGCGCGCCGACGAATCCGTCGAGCGTGCCGAAGATCACCTTGCCTTCCGCATAGGAAAGACCGCGGTTTACGGTGTCGCAACAGGCGCGCGGAACAGCCGATTCATCGCGATCCGTCTTCTTCAAATAGTTCCAGACCGCCTTAGGCTCGTCCGGATCCGAAAGATCGAGCGCCTGGATGATGTTCGGCCAGGCGCTTTCCATGAACATCATTGGCGTTCCATCGACATTGACCACGAGAGGCTGACCCTCATGCCC
>JASHVQ010000170.1 GCA_030044485.1 Methylovirgula sp.
CCTTGGGTGACGAGAAAATCGGCCAGCGCGGCGCGCGCCGCCTGTAAAGCAAGCGTCGAGGTGCGCTCGCCTTCGCCTGCGATGTGGCGTTGCCTTATGCCCGTGCGCTGGACGATCCACTCGTCCGTCGTGTCGAGCGACTTTTGCAGATCCGCATTGCTGACGATCCGCTTGGGAAGGCAGGCGCCAAGTCCCAGCACGACGGAGCGAAGTTTGGCGCGTTGCGGTTCAGTCACGCGGTTTCCCAATTGGTTGATCGTCCGCGGCCTTGAATCTCGGCCTCATGAACGGGCGGCGGCCGCGGAGATTACGAGCGGTTCGATCCGCGCCGAGAGCGAGTCTTGAATCTTGCTCAAGAGTTCATCGCGAACCATCTCGTAGCCGATTTCGAGCGCCCGCGCCGTGCCGACGGCGTCCGATCCGCCATGGCTTTTGATGACGACGCCGTCAAGGCCCAGAAAGATGCCACCGTTAACGCGCCGCGGGTCCATTTTCATCGCCAGCGCACCCAAGGCGCGGCGCGCCAGGACGTAGCCGAGCTTGGATGCGAGGCTGCCGCGCAGCGCCTGGTCGAGATAGGCACTGATCTGTTTGGCCGTCCCCTCCGCCGTTTTCAGCGCGATATTGCCGGTAAAGCCTTCGGTGACCACCACGTCGACCGTGCCCTTGCCGATATCGTCGCCTTCGACAAAGCCGCGATAGTCGAGATGCGGAAGAGCCGCTTCGCGCAGGATGCGCGAGGCGGCCTTGACCTCCTCGATGCCCTTGATCTCTTCGGTGCCGACGTTGAGCAAGCCTACGGTCGGGCGATCGAGGGCGAACACGATGCTTGCCATGGCCGAACCCATGATGGCGAGTTCGACGAGATGCTGGGCGTCGGCGCCAATCGTCGCGCCGACGTCGAGCACGACCGATTCGCCGCGCAACGTCGGCCAGAGAACTGCGATCGCCGGGCGGTCGACATGCGGCGTCATATGCAGGCAGATCTTGGCCATGGCCATGAGCGCGCCGGTGTTGCCCGCGGAAAAGGCGGCGTCGGCCTGGCCTTTCTTCACCGCCTCGAGCGCAAGCCACATCGACGAAGCGCGCCGCCCGGCCCGCAAGGCTTGGCTCGGCTTGTCGTCCATCTTGACCGTAACGTCGGTGTGCCGAATCTGCGAGACGGAGGCGAGGTCCGCGTTGCGCTTGACGAGCGGTGCGAGCCGGCGTTCGTCGCCAAAAAAGATAAAGCCGAGGTCCTTATGTTGGGCGCGCGCCCGCGCGGCGCCCGGCACGATCACCTCTGGGCCGTGATCGCCACCCATGGCGTCGATCGCGATCCGCACTGGCTTTTTCATGTCGCTCCCGCGAGCTTCGGTTCGCCAGATGATCCGCTAAGGCAAAGCGGGCCGGACCGCAAGCTCCGGCGCAGGATGAGCGCGCGCCTCAGGAGCGGTCCGTAAGTTTCTTGAGAACGTCGAAAGGTTTTTCATCCTTTTCAGACGCGCTGATCGAGATGAATTCGACCCCGGGCTTCTTCGGATAGGGATCGAGGCCGAGAGCAAGGAACTCGGCGGCGAGCGCGCCGAGGTCGATCGTCCCGTCGACGATGGGATCGGGCGGATCGCGCTGCGGCGCGCCGGGCGCGCCAAGCAGCGTCGCGGCGCGCGCCGCGGCAAGCGCCGCGGTCTCGGGCGGCGCGAAATCGACATCGATATCTTCGACAATGTCGGCATCGAAAGGCTCGAGGCTCAGAACGCAAATCTGCGTAACTTTGGCGCGCAAATTTCCGGTGACGTTGAATTCGGAAAGGCCGCGCCGCGCGACGTGAAAGTCGGCCTCAAGACTGCCTATTCCGGCAAGTCCGTCGGCGGCGACAAGCGCCTGGCGCGTCGCCGCATCGGCGCTCACCGAAACGTCGAGCCCCTGCTCCGGAACCGCGTCGACATCGACGGGATACGAGAAGATTTTGCCCACGGCCTTCGGGTCGTCGATCCGGCTTTGCGGCATAGCAATATCCCCTAGTCTACGGCTGCGGCATTGACGCGAAATATAGGCCCGCGCACGAAGTCTGCGAGGGTCGCCTCGCCCAGAGCCGCGTCGATTGCCTCGACATAACGCGCCAAGCGGTCGGCGTTGCCGCGGCCCGCGTAAACGTTGCGCGCCAAGGCGGCGCAAAGTGCCGAATGATCTTGCGAAAGCGCGCGGTCGTAGGCGCTGGCGCGGCCGAGAAAAGCCGCGGCGAGGCCCTTCATCCGTTTCGGCACGCTGATGTCTCCAACCCCCATTTCGCGCAAAGCCGCATCGAAATGCCGGAACAGGGTATCCGTCAGGTCCTGGGCAATTTCGGGGCCTGACGGCGGGAGACGGTTGAGGCGGCAAAGCGCAAGCGCCGCGTGCAGAGCGAGCGATTCGAACCGGCCGTCAATGTCGTCGGCGATGCCATATTGCGTGAACAAAACCGGGTCGCGCGCCGCCGTTACAATCTCGGCATGAAGGCGCTCGATCAGGCCGCGGTTGGCGCCGCCGCGGAAAAGCCCAAAAATCATGACTTTAGATCCAGGCTTGCCTGCGCCGCAAAGAGTTGCGAACTTGGCTCTCGTTTGCAACAGGCCGGCGGCGCTGCCAAACGGGGACGAATTTGGCTCGAAAGCCCGACAGAACTGCGACAAACCTGATATTGCGGCTCGGCTTGGCCGGCTCTTTGGCGCTCTGCCTGGGGGGCTGTCTCGGCTACGAAGGCGATATGGTCCACGGCTACCAGATCGATCAGAAATCGCTGGACCAGGTGAAGATTGGGTCTTCCGCCGAACAGGCGCTCGTCCTCATGGGGACGCCGTCGACGACATCGACAGTCGGCGGAGACGCTTGGTACTACATCTCCCAATCCACGAGCCGCTCGGTCCAGTTCATGGAACCGACCATCACCGACCAGCATGTGCTGGCGATCTATTTCGACAAGGACAAGAAGGTCACGCGCATCGCCAACTACGGCCTCAAGGACGGCAAGATCTTCGACTTCGTCTCGCAAACGACGCCGACGGGCGGCGCCGAATCAACCTTCCTGACCGGCATCTTCAAGAGCCTCCTGAGATTCGGATAGGCGCCGAGAACGCGCCCCCCTGAAACGGCCGGAGCGCTCCGCCCGTTTTCCTATGTCGCGGCGCTCAATGCGCCAGGATGGCAAGCAGCAGAAGCGCCACAATATTGGTGATCTTGATTGCCGGATTGACGGCCGGCCCGGCGGTATCCTTGTAAGGATCGCCGACCGTATCTCCGGTCACCGAGGCCTTATGCGCTTCGCTGCCCTTGAAGTGCTTCACGCCGTTCTTGTCAATGAAGCCATCCTCGAAACTTTTCTTGGCATTGTCCCAGGCGCCGCCGCCCGACGTCATGGATATGGCGACGAAAAGTCCGTTGACGATGACGCCCAGAAGCGAGGCGCCCAGCGCCGCCAAAGCGGAGGCCTTGGAGCCCGAGATGAACAGCACGCCGAAATAGACGACGAGCGGCGCACAGACCGGCAGAAGCGAGGGAACGATCATTTCCTTGATCGCGGCGCGCGTCAGCATGTCGACGGCGCGGCCGTAATCGGGACGCTCCGTGCCCTGCATGATACCCGGCTTGTCGCGGAACTGACGGCGAACCTCTTCGACGACCGAGCCTGCGGCGCGGCCGACCGCGGTCATGGCAATGCCGCCGAAGAGATAAGGAATGATTCCGCCGAAGATCAGTCCGGCGACGACATAAGGGTTGGAGAGATCGAAATTGACCGCCGGTACGTCCTTGAAATAGGCGACGCCGGTGGCGATGAAATGTTTGATGTCGTTCGTATAGGCGGCGAACAAAACCAGGGCGCCGAGACCGGCCGAGCCGATCGCATAGCCCTTGGTCACGGCCTTCGTCGTGTTGCCGACCGCATCCAGGGCATCGGTCGAATGCCGGACCTCTTTGGGCAGGCCCGCCATTTCGGCGATACCGCCGGCATTGTCGGTGACCGGGCCGAAGGCATCGAGCGCCACGATCATGCCGGCGAGGCCAAGCATGGTCGTGACCGCGATCGCAATTCCAAAAAGTC
>JASHVQ010000171.1 GCA_030044485.1 Methylovirgula sp.
TCCCTAATTGTCCGCCTGCGGGGCTATCCCCGGTTCCTGTGCCGAGCGCGTGAGCGACGAGGATTCGGGCGGGCAGCCCCGGTAACCGTCCGGCTTGCTAAACCGTTCCATTTTAAGGCCGGAACCTTCGTCGCCGCGATGCGTTGGTGGCTCATAATCGCGAGCGCACACGAGGGTGACGCATGACCAATTCGATCGATATGCCGAACAGAACGTCGACCCGGGGATTCGCTTCGATGGACCCCGAAAAACAGCGTGCAATCGCCCGCAAGGGAGGAGAAAGCGTCCCGCACGAAAAGCGCAGCTTTTCGCAAAATCCGGGCTTGGCGGCGCAGGCCGGACGCAAGGGCGGCCAGAGCGTAAGCCCCAGCAAGCGGAGCTTCTCGCAAAATCATCAATTGGCCTCGGAGGCCGGACGCAAGGGCGGGCATGCTTCCCACGGCGGTCCGCGCGCCGTTAAGTTCTGACGGCCCGGGCGGGAATGGGCGCGCCCGCCCATTTCCCGCCCATTCGCTGCTTATTCACCCGCCCATTCGGTAGGTGCCACCGGTTCCACCCGAGGGCCTTAAGGCACAGCTTAAGCTTGCCCCCGAGTTCCTCCATTGCCTTGCCCGGCAGCGCGCCTTGGTATAGTGGCGCTGGGGCACGCAGGAGCCGAGCCGCCGTGGCGCAATCCAAGAAGATCAATTGGCTGCACCTGTCGACGATCGTCGCCGTCTGCATTCTCGTGGGCACTGAGATGATCGGTGCCTCTTGGGCCGCGGGGTGGGCGCTCGGCGGGCTTCTGCAGCTCGATCCCATCATTTCCCGAATTTTCCAGGCCTTCTTTACGCTCTGCGGCTTCGTCCTGCTTTTCTATTTCATGCGCACCGCGCTGAAGAACGAGCCGATCCGAGAATGAGCCGGGAAAATCCACCGGTATTCGCCTCGCTGAAATGAGCCCATCCGATCGTCGGACTTTTTTGAAAGCCGTCGCGGCGGCGGCGGCGCTCGGCTTGCCCGATGCTGCCAAGGCCGGGTCCTCAGACCAGGGCTTCAAACTCGGACCGCCAAATCCCTTTTCCTTCGACCTGCTGAAGGAGCGCGCACGGCATCTCGCGCAGCGGCCCTATGCTCCGCCGCCGCGCCCGGCGCCCGAGATTGTCGCCAAGATCGATTACGAGGCCTGGGGCAAGATCGCGTTCAACCCCGACGAGGCGCTTTACGCCAAAGGCCCCGGGCGGTTTCCGGTCTGCTTCTTCCATCTCGGCATGTATTTCCCCAAGTCGGTCGCGATGCATGTCGTCGAGGGCGGCCAAGCGCGCGAGATCATCTACGATCCGGGCATGTTCGACATGCCGGAAGACTCGCCCGCCCGGCAATTGCCGAAGGGCGCGGGCTTTGCCGGGCTGCGCGTGCAGGAAGCGCGCGACGCCACCCTCGACTGGCGCCGCAACGATTGGGTCGCCTTTCTCGGCGCCGATTATTTCCGCGCCATCGGCGAATTGCATCAATATGGAATTTCGTGCCGCGCGGTTGCGCTCGATGTGGCGGTGCCGGACAAGTCGGAAGAATTTCCCGAATTCACCGAGTTCTACATCGACGAGTCGGGACCGCGCGACGGGCTCACGCTTTACGCCCTGCTCGAAGGCCCGTCGATTGTCGGCGCCTGCAAATACGCGATGACGCGCGGCGCGGGCGTCGTCATGGATGTCGAACAAATGTTCTGCTTGCGCCGCGACATCGCGCGTTTCGGCATCGCCCCCTTGACGAGCATGTATTGGTTTTCCGAGACGCTGAAACCAACCGCCGTCGATTGGCGTCCCGAGGTGCATGATTCCGACGGGCTTGCCATGTGGACGGGCGGCGGCGAGCGGCTCTGGCGGCCGCTCAACAATCCGCCGCAGATTACCGCTTCTTCCTTTCTCGACGAGAGTCCGCGCGGTTTCGGCCTCATGCAGCGGGATCGCAATTTCGACCATTATCTCGACGGTGTCTTCTATGATCGCCGCCCGAGCCTCTGGGTCGAACCGAAAGGCGATTGGGGCAAAGGCGCAATCCAGCTCGTCGAAATTCCCACAGACGACGAGATCAACGACAACATCGTCGCAATGTGGGTGGCGGATGCGGCGGCGCGCGGCGGGCAAGAGATCAACATTGCCTATCGCCTCTATTGGCTGGCCGATCAGCCGTTCCCGATGCAGCTGGCGCGCTGCGTCGCGAGCCGCCTCGGCAACGGCGGCCAGCCGGGCAAGCCGCGCCCGAAGGGCGTGCGCAAATTCATGGTCGAGTTTCTCGGCGGCCCGCTCGCGGCTCTGCCCTATGGCGTAAAGCCCGAGGCCGTGCTTTGGGCTTCGCGCGGCACGTTTTCCTACGTCTTCACCGAACCCGTGCCCGACGCTGTGCCGGGCCATTGGCGCGCGCAGTTCGATTTGACGGTAACGGGCTCCGAGCCCGTCGAAATGCGGCTGTTCTTGCGCTCTGCGGGCAGGGTTTTGAGCGAGACTTGGATTTTTCAATATCACCCCTGGTCGGAATGCGCTCCGTCCTGCTATCCGAGCGCGGGTTGAACGGAGCTATGCGCGCCGCTCGCGCTTTTGGGATGACGCGCGCCTTTGCTTCGCATTAAGATGGCTCGTTTCTTTCGGAGAGGGACGATGCGCCTGCGAGCGCCAGCCCGAAGCGCGCTTATTGCCTTGGCTCTGACGGCAACGCTCGGCTTTGGGCCAACGGCGCGCGCCCAAGGATCGGACATCGGCAAGCCATGGCTCTTCGGAGCCGGAATCGGCTGCGATGCGAGTCTGTTGCCATGGCGCTCGGTCTGGCTTGGACATTTCTCGGGCGGCTATGCGAGCTATGTTCCCGGCGCGCCCGCCGCTTCCGTCACGTGGCAGGACCGGAAGCTCTGCTTTCCTTCCCGCCGCGAATGCATGGCCTGGCAGAGAGCCGAGCATAGGCAGTTCCATGGGATCGAAGGCTATTGGACCTGCCTGCTGCTGCGTTGAGTGTCGCGGCGCGGCGGCCAGTCCTATATAGCGGGTGTTCAACGCCGCCGAGGATGAGAGTTGTATGTTCGAGAAGCTGAAGAATTTCATGGCCGAGGTTGGCGGCGCCTCTGCGGCGCGCCAATTCGGCGAGGACGATTACCGGCTGGCCGCCGCCGCCCTGCTCATTCATCTCGCCAAGGCCGAGGGATCCTCGGACGAACCGGAGCGAACACGTCTTACGAACATCATCGAAAGGAATTTCGGACTCGATGCCGAGGCCACGGGCCGGCTCATCCAATCCGCCGAACTCCGTGACGAACAGGCGGTCGACTTCTACCATTTCACGCATGTCCTGACGCGCAGCCTCGATCAAACCGGGCGTTTGCGCGTCATCGAAATGATGTGGGAGATAGCGCTGGCCGACGGCGTCGTCCACGAGCTCGAAGAAAACATCGTCGCCCGCATCGCCGAGCTCCTCGGAGTCTCGGCTCACGACCGGCTCAGGCTGCGCCAGTCGGTTGCAGCCGAGCGCGCCTCGGGCACACAATTTGCAGGAGCGTGGACGGCGGTCGCGGCCAAGGAATGATTCCGCCATAGTCTTGCCGATGATTGCGGTCATGGCAGGAGCCGAAGCCGCAGTCATGAGGCAGCGTAGCGTTCGACAATGCTCCAGCGGATCAACGGTTCGCGCAAGATCGCCGTCATTCTTCACCAGGAACATTCGAGCCCGGGCCGGCTCGGACGGTTTCTTGCGGCGCAAGGCTTCGATCTCGACGTCCGCCGGCCGCGCTACGGCGATCCGCTGCCGGCGACGCTTGCCGAACATGCCGGGGCGGTCGTCTTCGGCGGCCCGATGAGCGCCAATGACGAAGAAGATTGGCTGCGGGCCGAGATCGATTGGATCGGCACGGCTCTCAGGGAGCAAAAGCCGCTCATCGGCATTTGCCTCGGCGCGCAGATGCTGGCGCGCCATCTCGGCGAGCGCGTCTATCCCCATCCGCAAGGCAAGGTCGAGGTCGGCTATTGCCCGATCCGTCCGACGCGCGAGGGCCATTCGCTCTGCGCCTGCCGCTTTCCGGAACGCGTCTATCAATGGCATCGCGAGGGTTTCGATCTGCCGCGCGGCGCCGCCCTTCTGGCCGCCGGCGAGGATTTCGAGACACAAGGCTTTCGCTACGGGCCGAATGCCTACGGCTTTCAATTCCACCCGGAAGTCACATATGCGATGATCTGTCGCTGGACGATGCGCGGCGCCGAACGCATGCAATTGCCCGGCGCCCATCCGCGCCACGCGCATCTCGAAGGATGGTACCGGCACGACGCGGCGATCGCTCGTTGGTCGCAAGCCTTCTTGCGAAAATGGGTTGCGCCGCGCACGTCCCGGGATTCGCCGCGCGAGATCGCAGCGCCGCTGCCGGCCTGACGTGACGGCGCATTATTTTTCGTTCAGCGGATGTAGATCGCGCAGCATGGCTTTCATGCGCTGATCGAGCACATGCGTGTAGATCTGCGTCGTCGATATGTCGGCATGGCCCAGCAGTTCCTGCACGACGCGCAGATCCGCGCCGTTTTGCAGCAAGTGACTCGCAAACGCGTGGCGCAGCACATGCGGGCTGATCCGCGCCGCCGAAATGCCGGCGGCCGCGGCCACCGACTTGAGGTCGCGCGCAAAAGCCTGCCGGCTCAGATGACCGCTGGCACTCGCCGCCGGAAATAGCCAGGAACCGGCGTCCGCGCCGCCGGCTTCGAGCAGGGCGCGATAGGCGGCAATCGCCCGTTTCGCCGGCTCGGAGAGCGGAACGAGCCGCTCGCGTCCTCCCTTGCCGCGGACGAGGATCAAAGGATCGCTGCGCCGTGCCGCGGCCTTGGGCAAGGCTACGAGCTCGGAAACGCGAAGGCCCGTGGCGTAGAGGAGTTCGAGCAGGCAAGCGGTGCGCGCCGCATGCAGGTGCTTGGCCTTGTCCTCGATCCGTGCGACCCCGGCATGCGCTTCGGCCAGCAAGCGCTCGACCTCTTCGACCGAGAGGACCTTCGGCAGACGCAGCCCGCGGCGCGGCCCTTCGAGCGCCATGGCCGGATCGTCGCCGCGCAGTCCTTCGGCGTAAAGGAAATGGTGAAACTGGCGGATGGCCGACAGCCGCCGCGCCCCGGTCGCCGCCGAGAACCTGCGAAGGCCGCGCAGATAGGACCGGATGTCCTCGCTCCTTGCCTCCAGCGCCGATTTTCCAGCGCGCCCGAGCGCCGCCTGGTAGTCGCCAAGGTCGCGCCCGTAGGCTGCGAGCGTGTTGGCCGCCGCGCCGCGTTCCGCCGCCAGCATTTCGAGAAAGGCTTCGAGACTACGATCCTTCGCCGACACGCGGGAGAGCCCTATTTGTTGAGGCGCGAAGCCGGCACGGTCTGGACGATCTCGTGCGGCTCGGGGGTCACGAAGGTGACGAGCGCCAACATGGCCACGTAGACAAGCCCGACCAGCACGCCGACCGTAAACAGGAAGCGAAAAAGACTCGGCACGGTCGTCCTTCAGGTCCGATTCGGGGTCCGGAGAGCGGTCTTATACAGGAGAGATGTTGAAATTCCGCGCCGGCCATGCGCGCCGCGGCGCAGGCCGCGGAAGACCGCTTGTCCAAAGCCCGCTCCCGGCGGGTCTAGGCTTAGAATTGTTAATCAAAACAACAGGCTAGCCGGCGAAAGCGGTCGCGGCGGCAGGGTTGCCGCTTAAATTGCCCCGGTCATCGTGTTACATCAGACCGATGAGCATCGGCATAAAATCGGGCGGCGAAGTCGGCAAAGACCATGTGAGCGACGCGGAGGCGACAAGACTGGTGGACGCGCTGGGGCGCCGCGCCATTGTGCTCGTCGGCCTGATGGGTTCGGGAAAAAGCGCGATCGGCCGCAGGCTTGCCCAGAGGCTCGGGCTCGAATTCGTCGATTCGGATGCGGAAATCGAACGCGCCGCGGGCCTCACCATTCCGGAGATTTTTGCGCGCTATGGCGAAACGCACTTTCGCGACGGGGAAAGGCGTGTAATGGCGCGTCTGCTCGCGGGCGGCCCGCAGGTGATCGCCACGGGCGGCGGCGCGTTCATGAGCGATGAGACGCGCGCCAGAATTCGCGAACATGGCATTTCGATCTGGCTCAAGGCGGATTTCGAGGTTCTCTGGCGGCGCGTGCGCAAGCGCAATCATCGCCCGTTGCTGCAGAATGGCGACCCCGAAGCGATCCTGAGGCAACTCATCGAGGAGCGCGATCCGATCTACGCGCAGGCGGATATGGCGGTCGTCTCGCGCGAAGGGCCGCACGACATCGTCGTCGAAGATATTCTCGCCGGACTTGCGGCGCACCTGTCGCCGGCCAACGCGCAAGACAACAACGCGCAAGGCAACAACGCGCAAGACAACAACATGTCCAGTTCCTCCGCAAATCGCGCCCAGCGCGTGCGGGTCGAGCTCGGCTCGCGCAGCTACGACATCCTGATCGGCGAAGGCCTCCTCAAGGAGGCGGGCGCGCATGTGAGAGGGGTCGCGCCGGGGGCGGCTGTGGCAATCGTCACCGACGAAAATGTCGCCCGCCACCATTTGGCGGGAATCGAGTCGAGCCTCTCGGCGGCGGGTATCCGACATCAAAGCACGATCGTCGCGCCGGGCGAAGCGTCGAAGTCCTATGCCGTCTTCGAACGCGTCTGCGACGCAATTCTCGCGGCG
>JASHVQ010000172.1 GCA_030044485.1 Methylovirgula sp.
TGTTCACGTCGGGCTATGCCGAACCGCGCGTCGCAGGCCGGGAATTGGCCGATTCGCGCAGCTGGCTGAAGAAGCCCTACACGGCCAAGGAACTGACCGCCCGGCTTCGGGAACTGCTCGGCTAAAAGTCCAGCGAACCGGCCTCCGTTCCGCCGCCGACCGATCAATTCGGGCGGGGCGCCGCAGATCGAGCCTAGGCGGCGATGATGACCTTCAGCGCATGCGTATCCGCGGCATGCCCGAAAGTGTCATAGGCGTCCTCGATTTTGTCGAGCGTGAAGCGATGCGTGATCAGCCGCTTGGGATCGAGCTTTTTCGCTTGGACCGTCTTCAGAAGCATCGGCGTCGAGACGGTGTCGACAAGGCGCGTCGTAATCTCGATGTTTTGCTCCCAAAGCCATTCCAGATGCAGATCGACCTTTTTTCCGTGTACGCCGATATTGGCGATGATGCCGCCCGGCGCGACTATGTCCTCGCAAAGCTCGAAGGTCTCCGGAACGCCGACCGCTTCGATCGCCGTGTCCACGCCGCGCCCGCCCGTCAGGGCTTTTACCTTCTCGGCGGCCTTGCCATCGGCGCTGTTGATCGCCTGCGTTGCGCCGAACTGCCGGGCGAGCCCCAGCCGATTGTCGTCGATGTCGATCACGATGATCTGCGCGGGAGAATAGAACTGCACGGTGAGCAGGGCGGCAAGGCCGATGGGACCCGAGCCGACGATCGCGACGCTCGAGCCGGGCGCCACTTTGCCGTTGAGCACGCCGCATTCGAAGCCCGTCGGCAGAATGTCGCTCAACATCACGAGCGCTTCTTCGTCGGCGCCTTCGGGAAGGTGATAGAGGCTGGTGTTGGCGTGCGGCGTACGCACATATTCGGCCTGCGTGCCGTCGATCTCGTTGCCGAGGATCCAGCCCCCGGTCGTGCAATGCGAATACATCCCGCGCCGGCAATATTCGCAGGTGCCGCAGGCCGAGATGCAGGAAATGAGCACCTTGTCGCCGGGCCTGAAGGCGGTCACGCCGGGGCCGATCGAGTCGACGACGCCGACGCCCTCATGACCGAGGATTCGTCCCGGCCTGCAAGTCGCAACGTCGCCCTTGAGGATATGAAGGTCGGTGCCGCAGATCGTGGTCTTCAGAATTTTCACGATGGCGTCGCCGGGATCCTTGATCGCCGGTTTGGGGCGGTCTTCGAGCGCCTTCAGCCCCGGACCGCGATAGACGAGAGCTTTCATGAAATTCCTCCGAAGGGCGATTTCCGGCCTTCAGAAAAACCGAACGGCACTCGACTGCTTTGACATGGATCACCCCCCACGAAGGAAAGCATCGCCCCCGATCCGGTGCGATGCCTTTTTGATCCTGGACAGATTGCAATCAGATGGAATTGCCCCCGCGCGCCGCCGCGGGCTTGGCAATCTGGCGGAGACCGTCGGCGTAGATCGAGACGAGTTGCCAGCCGCAGTCCTTGAAGAGATCATTCACACGACGCATCTCCGCGATCATCCGGTCGGTGCGCCGATGCAATTGATCCACATAATCGGCAATCGTCGTGCCGGGGTCTTCGCCGATCTTCGGAGGAACGAAACATTTGGCGGCGTGCTCGGCTTCGAGCCGGAGCAGCTCGGTTTCGCTTTCCCAGACGGCGCGAATCGTCTTGACCATGAGTTCGTTCAGTCGCGTAAAGAGAACCGCGCCGCGGTCCTGCGCCTCGACCAAATTGAAGGGGAATTGCGTTTCCGTGGCTTTTGCATCGGGTCTGTCGAGCATGACATCCTCCCTTTTTGTGGAACCTGCAACGCGCATGCCTTGAGAGCTTTGATTTCGATCAAAGGCGCCCGGTTTTGTCGCAAAAAATCAGATCGTTGATTGGAATCAATTCGCCGCCGCCAATGTCATGTAGATTTCACTTCTGTGTTTAAAACGAGGGCTTGTAGGGGCTCTCAGGCGCGCCCAGAACCTTCCGCGAAATGCGAGAAGTCCCGAGCGAGAAGTCCCGAGGAGGCAAATATGCCGGAGCTGCTGGCGCATGAAGCAAGGCCCGACGAAATCCAGCGCGCCGCGCCTGCGCAAGCATCGTCGCCGAAGGCCTGCGGTCCCACGCCGTCGACAAGATCGGCGAACCCTTTGGCTGATTCGCAGGAAGATTCCCTCGATCGCCTGTTGCATGCACGCGAGGCGCATTTCAGCGGATCGCTCTCGCTCATTTCTCTCGGGCTTGCCTATCTCGATTGGAGCTTGCATCTCGCCAATGCTCCCGGCCGCCGCCTCCAATTGGCGGAGCTTGCGCTGCGCCAGTGGGCGCGGCTGGCCACGCCGGCGCATTGGGCAAAACCGCTGCCCGGAGACCGGCGATTTCAAGATGCAGCCTGGAGCCACACCCCCTATGATGCGATAGCGCAGGCATTTCTTCTCGGCGAACAATGGTGGCGCGCCGCCACCGCCTGTTTGCCTGGCGTCACGAAATCCCACGCCAACATGGTGTTGTTCAGCGCGCGCCAGATGCTGGACATGGTAGCGCCCTCGAATTTCCCTTTGACCAACCCGGAGGTGATAAGAGCGGCATTCGCGCAGCGCGGATGGAACTTCGTCAAAGGATACCGGAATTTTATCGAGGACTTGCGGCGCGTGGCCGACGGTCTTCCGCTCGACGCCGGAGGAGATTTCGAGGTCGGCAAGGATGTCGCGGTCACCTCCGGCAGGGTTGTGCTGCGCAATGAGCTTATGGAACTCATTCAATATGCCCCGACGACCGAGAACGTGAGACCCGAGCCGATCCTCGTCGTCCCCGCCTGGATCATGAAATATTATATCCTCGATCTTTCGCCGCACAATTCGCTGATCCGCTATCTCGTTTCGCAAGGCTTCACCGTCTTCTGCATTTCCTGGCGCAATCCGGGACCGGAACTGCGCGACATCGGACTCGACGATTATCGACGCCTCGGCCTGATGACCGCGCTCGACGCGGTCGCCGCTATTTGCGGCGCGCCCAGGATCCACGCCTGCGGTTATTGTCTGGGCGGCACACTGCTGGCGATTGGCGCGGCGGCCATGGCGCGAGGCGGCGATGACCGCCTTGCCAGTCTCACCTTACTCGCCGCGCAGACGGATTTCGCCGAAGCCGGGGAATTGCAGCTGTTCACCGACGAAAGCCAGCTCGCTCTCCTCGACGATGTCATGTGGCAGCAAGGTTATCTCGACAGCACCCAAATGGCGGGCG
>JASHVQ010000173.1 GCA_030044485.1 Methylovirgula sp.
TCCGACTGGATGGGCATCGAGCGCGCGCGCGGGATCTCCGTCGTGACGTCGGTGATGACCTTCGAGCATGGCGGCTGCGTCTATAATCTGCTCGACACGCCCGGCCACGAGGATTTCTCCGAGGATACCTACCGTACCCTCAGCGCCGTCGACTCGGCGGTGATGGTGATCGACGCGGCCAAGGGCATCGAGGCGCGCACCCGCAAGCTGTTCGAGGTCTGCCGGCTGCGCGACATTCCGATCATCACCTTCATCAACAAGCTCGACCGCGAGAGCCGCGATCCCTTCGATCTCATCGACGAGATCGAGAAGACCTTGGCGCTCGACGCCGCGCCGCTGACTTGGCCGCTTGGCAGCGGCCGGGATTTCGCCGGCACCTACGATCTTGCCCGTCACCTCGTGCGCCGGCTCGACGCCGACGCTGCGCCGGCCGAGGTCTCCGGACTGGCCGACGCCTCTCTCGAAAAGCTTCTGCCGCCGGCGACGCTGGCGTCCGTGCGCGAGCAGATCGAGCTGGCGCGCGCGGCCTTGAAGCCGTTCGACCGCCGGTGCTTTCTCGAAGGTCACCTCACGCCCGTCTTTTTCGGCAGCGCCTTGCGCAATTTCGGCGTGCGCGATCTGATCGAGGCATTGTGCGAGCTTGCACCCGCCCCGCGCGGCCTCGACACCGACCGGCGCCATGTCGATCCGCGCGAACCCAAGATGACCGGATTCGTTTTCAAGATCCAGGCGAACATGGATCCCAATCATCGCGACCGCATCGCCTTCTTGCGCGTCTGCTCGGGCAAGCTCAGGCGCGGCATGAAGGCGAAACTCGTTCGCAGCGGCAAGTTTCTGACTCTGAACGCGCCGCAATTCTTTTTCGCTCAGGACCGCCAGCTCGCCGACGAAGCCTATCCCGGCGATGTCGTTGGCATTCCCAATCACGGCACTTTGCGCATCGGCGACACTTTGACGGAGGGCGAGGAGCTCGCCTTCTGCGGCGTGCCGAGTTTCGCGCCGGAAATCCTGCGGCGCGTGCGAATTTCGGATGCGATGCGCGCCGAGAAGCTGCGTGAGGCTCTGGCGCAGATGGCCGAGGAAGGCGTCGTGCAGGTCTTTCAGCCGAACGATGGATCGAACGCCATCGTCGGCGTGGTCGGCGCCTTGCAGCTCGATGTGCTCGCCGAGAGGCTCGCCACGGAATATGGCCTCGAGGTCGGGTTCGAAGCGCCGCGTTTCGAGATCGCCCGCTGGCTCGAGGCCGAAGCGGCCGAACTCGAGCGATTCGGCCGCGCGCACGCCGCCTCGATGGCGGCCGATCTCGACGGCGCGCCGGTCTTTCTCGGCGCCTCGGCGTTTGACCTGCGCTACGAACAGGAGAGATGGCCGAAGGTCAGCTTCGCCGACGTGAAAGACTATCAGAAGGCGAGGCAACCGCACCTTCAGAGGGCGTTGACATAGGCGCGCTTCGAAGTCAGCGTCAGCCAGAGGATCTCGATATCGAACCACAGCGACCAGTGGTCGATGTAGTAGAGATCGTGTTCCACGCGGGCGCGCATCCGCTCGGCGCTCATGTCGCCGCGAAAGCCGTTGATCTGGGCCCACCCGGTAATTCCCGGCTTGACGTTGTGGCGCCTTGCGTAAAGCGCGATACGTTGCTCGAATTTTTGATCGATTATGAGCGCGTGCGGGCGGGGCCCGACGAGCGACATCTCGCCGCGCAGGACGTTGATGAGCTGCGGCCATTCGTCGATGTTGTGACGGCGCAAGAAATTCCCGACACCTGTGATACGTGCGTCGCCTTCGCTCACCGGCGTGAGCTTGCTGTCGTCCTCGAGCGTGTGCATCGAACGGAATTTGAACATGCGAAATGGCTGCTGATTGAAGCCGTACCGGCGCTGGCGAAAGATGACTGGCCCGCGGCTGTCAAGCTTGATGGCAATGGCGACTACCAGAAACAATGGCGCGAGCAGAACGAGCGCCGCGACGGAGAGGAGGATGTCGAAGAAACGCTTGGCGATGACTTCCGCGGGCGACAGAGGATCGCGCACCAGATTGAGACTCGCCATCCGTCCGATCTTCGAAACCTGCGCCTGGGAAAACTGGTCGAGCACCTCGGAGCCGAGGTGGATGGAGGTTGGGATGCGCAGGAAGGCCTGGATCGCCGCGTCGACGACCTTTCGATGCGACCAGGGCACGAGAATGAAAACGTCGTCAGGCTCGAGGACACGCGCCGAGGCGAGCGCCAGCGCCAGATCCTCGTCGAGATTGTCGGCGCCGCGCAGCACCGAGGCGGCGACGACGTGGATGCCGAAAAGCCAAGGCTCGTGGCGCTTGGTGAAGCTATCGAGTTCATCCTCGTAGCCAAGCAGGAATATGCGGCGCACCGCGAGCCGTCCTTGCCGCGCATAGGCGCGAATGCCGTATGTGAGGCACAAACGCGTGACGTTGAGGATCAGGAAGCCGGCGACGAAAAATGTCGCCAGCGCCAGCATGCGGGAGCTGGCGAGCGGCCGCGCCGTCGCCGTGACGACCAGCGCGCCGAAAACCGCCATGCACCACAGCAGTATGGAGCGCCTCACCTGATTCTCGAACGTCAGATATTTGGCGATCGCATATTCGTCGCGGATCGCATTCATGGACGTGAAGAGCACGGCGACCAGAAGGCCGAGGCGCGCGTGACTGCTAACGGCGAGCGCGGCCGGCGTATAGACGAGCCTGGCGAGCAGTCCGCTCGCCAGGATCGCCGCGAAATCGGCGAGCGCTGCGAGCAAGGAAAAGCCGCCCCGGACCAGAAGCGCGTTCTTGCGCGGCGGACCGAGGGACCATTTGGCCAGCGCGAAAGATCTCGCGGCTTGCGTTGTATCGGCGCGGAACATTCTGACCGATTCCACAGCGTCCGGCTCGAGAGCGGTTGCAAAATTGGACAGCGGCGGGTCCGAATGGGACACGTCGCCCCTGCGCCGTGGGCCTTGAGGAGGGGACAGCAACCGGCGTGCCCGGCGGCGGGCAGATAATCCAAGGCAATCAAGCGCGCGACGGCGGGGAAGCGGCGCCCCTTGACGCTTGCGCCAGCCCGAAGCATCGTCTTCGGCCTAGCTCGGAGGCCAAGATGAGCGGACGCGGCGGCCCTGTCCCTATATCCTCGAAACGGATGTTATTTCTGGCGGCGATTGCTTCGGGCATAGGGGCGAGCTGCGCGCCGGCCGCGCTCCAGGCGCGCCCGCAGGTGCCGGCCGAAGACCGCTATGATTCCTATCAGGGCGTTCTGCCAGGTTGCGCCGATCCGGCGGTCTTCGAGCGCATTCAATCGCGGTTTGCGGCGCGTGAAGGCGAGTTCTGGAAGTCCGGTCTGCAGATCGTCGGGCTCGATCAAATCCGCGAGATTGGTTTTCGCTCCAACGGGCTCGATCTGATCCCGCGCCGCTATTGCATCGCCAAGGCGGAAATGAACAATCAATCGCGGCGCGACGTCTCCTATACGATCGACGAAGATCTCGGCATCATCGGCATGGGCTTCGATGTCGAATGGTGCATCGACGGACTCGACCGCAACTACGCCTACGCGCCTGACTGCAAAATGGCGCGGCCCTAAATCGCCGAGGGATCGCGTTCATGTGCTTGAAGGCCGGGTTTCGGGTCGCAGTGGTTGCCGCATTCACAGCCTTCTGCGTTGCCGGGATGGCGCGCGACGCCGCGGCGCAAAACGCGGCCGCCAATTTGCCAGGCGATTTCGATTTCTACGTGCTGGCTCTTTCCTGGTCTCCGGGCTTCTGCGACACGATCGGCATCGGGCGCGCGCATGCGCAATGTGCGAGCGGCGCACATCTGGGTTTTGTGGTGCACGGCCTCTGGCCGCAATATGTGCGCGGCTTTCCGCTCGACTGCGAGGGCATCCACTCGCCTTCGCGGCTGGCGCTGGATACGGTGCGAGGACTCTATCCGGACGAGGGGCTGGCGCGCTTTGAGTGGCGCAAACACGGAACCTGTTCAGGCAAAAGCCCGACCGATTATTTCGCCGACGTTCGCAAGGCGCGTGAAGCGATCGTGATACCGCCGCAGTTTCGCGACGCAGGGAAGACCCAGAATTGGACGCCGCTCGATATTCAACGCGCCTTCATCGCGGCCAATCCTCGCCTGCGGCCGGGCATGATGGCGGTTGAATGCACGCAGGGAGAATTCGAGGAAGTGCGGATCTGCTTCTCGAAAGACCTGCACAATTTCGTCGCCTGCCCGGAAGTAAGCCGGCACTTCTGCTACACGCAGCAGATCACCGTGGCGCCGATGCGCTGAGGCCCGATGAATTACCGGCACGCCTATCATGCCGGCAATTTCGCCGACGTGTTCAAACACGTGATCTTGACGCGCATCTTGCTATACCTGATGCGCAAAGAAACGCCGCTGCGGGTGATCGACACGCACGCCGGCGAAGGGGTTTACGATCTCTCGGCCGCCGCCGGGAAAACCGGGGAATGGCGCGGCGGCATCGCCAGGATCGCCGCCGCGCGCGCGCCGCCCCGCATCGAAGCTTTGCTTACGCCTTATCTGGCGGTTGCGGCGCCGCTGTTCGTCGAGAATCCGCCGCTCTATCCCGGTTCTCCGGCGCTCGTTCGCGAACTTCTTCGGCGGCGGGACCGGATGATCTTTTGCGATGCGCTCGGCGAGGCCGTCGCGGCTTTGAGAGCACGGATCGAGTTCGCCCGCGACCGCCGCGTCAAGATCTTCGAGATGGACGACTTTGCGACGCTCAAAGCCTTTATTCCGCCTAGCGAAAGGCGCGGACTGGTCTTCATCGATCCGCCGTTCGAGCAAAGAACCGAATTCGACGACCTGCTCGCGGCTTTGACCATGGCGGCGCGCAAATGGCCGACCGGAATCTATATGGCCTGGTTCCCGATCAAGGATCGCAAGGCAGTGGCGCGCTTTCTCGGCGCGCTGGTCGCGGCCGTGACGCAAGCAAAGATCACAAAATTGCTGCGCCTTGAACTCCAGGTTGACGAGCCGCGGCCCGACGGGCCGCTCGCCGCCAGCGGTCTCGTCATTCTTAATCCGCCTTTTGCGCTGGCGATGGAAGCGCGCACGGTTTTGCCTTATCTTGCCGAGACCATGGGTTCGGGGCGGCACGGCTCCGACGTCGCTTGGCTCATAGGCGACTGACCGGCGGAACGACTGGGCAAGCTCATTCTTCCCGCGGCACGTGGACATAAGGAGCCGCCGGCTACATGCCGGCGAGCCCAAGGGGAGGATGCCTGATGCCACAGACGGGAACCGTAAAATTCTTCAACGTCAACAAGGGCTTCGGCTTTATCACGCCAGATGGCGGCGGGCCCGACATATTCCTTCATGTCACGGCCGTCGAGCGCGCCGGGCTTGCTTCGCTGAATGAAGGTCAGAGGGTGAGCTTCGAGACCGAACCGGACAAAAAGGGGAAGGGTCCGAAGGCCGTCAATCTCCAGCTGATCTGAGCCAGGCGGCCTGTTCAGAAGTGGTAATCGATGCCGGCGCGTATGGTCGACATGGACAAGCCGGAGTTCATGGCATCGCGCGTGCCGGAGAACAGGCCGCTGGCCCCGTAATCGCTGAACAGATATTCGGCCTTGACCGAGATGTTGTGTGTCATGGCGTATTCGATGCCGCCGCCAAGCACGAAGCCGTTGAGATAGGTCGATTGGCTGACATAGAGGTTAGGCGGGGCCGAGAAATCGGCAACCGAGCCGCGCAGGTTGGCGCCCGTATAGCCGCCGGTGACATAGACGAGGGCTTGATTAAAGGCATAGCCGAAACGGGCGCGCACCGAGCCTTCGCCCGTGAGACTGCCCGACCCGTAGACTCCCGCCCTGGGAGTGCCGGTTCCGTTGATGTCGCCGAAATCGACATCGCCTTCGATGCCGGCGACCAGGGGGCCCGACTGGTAATTATAGCCGGCCGTCACGCCGAAGAGACCGCCGTCGGCACTGCCGAAATAATTATTGCCGGTGTTGCTGTAGGCGCCGAAGCCGAAGGACGCGTTCGCACCGACATAGGCGCCGGTCCAGGTGAAGACGGGCGGCGGCGCGTAATAGGACGCTCCCGACAGATCGGCGCCCAGCGCCGGGACGGCGAAAAGCGTCGAAGCGAGGGTGGCAAGGAGACCGCGGCGCATGAGAGACCTCGTCGGCATCGATCAACCTGACGAGGTTTAGGCTTAAGGCGTTACTTATGAATTAAATAAAATAAATGTAAAGAGGGACACAGAAGGAGACGAGACGCCATTAGTTACAATATATAAGTCTGTCAAATCATGTATGATGAATCGCTGGTGAATGGGAGTTATTTGCAAGTTATCGCTGCGTAGCCCCCAATACTTTTTGCCTAATATAGTCTTAATGCCGCTTCATCAGCTGCGCGGGCGCGGCCTTTAATCGCCGGCCGGCAGTTTTCGCCGGCCGGCAAAATTGCTTAAAGCTCGCCGGCGCGCGGAATTGGACGAGGGGGAAGCGGCATGGCAGCGGCCTTGGTCACGGGGGCGGCGCGGCGGATCGGCTTGAAGATTGCCGAACGGCTTGCCGCGGCCGGCTACGACCTCGCCATTCACAGCAGCGAGGTCTCGCTTGCCGAGGCGGGCGAAGCCGCGACGCGGCTGGGACGAAACGGGATCAGAACTTTCGTTGTCGCCGCCGATCTTCTCGATCCCGAGGCGCCGGCGCTCATCGTCAGGGACGCGGCGAAGGCGCTCGGGCCGCTCGCGCTTCTCGTCAACAATGCCTCGATCTTCGAGGAAGACACGGCTTTCGCCATTGATCCGGACCTTTGGGCGCGGCATTTGGCAATCAACCTGCGCGCGCCTTTGCTGCTCGCCCAGGAATTCGTTCGCCAAGTGCCGGACGGCCAAGATGCCGCGGTCGTCAACATCATCGACCAACGGGTCTGGCGTCCGACGCCGCAGTTCTTTTCCTACAGCCTGACGAAAGCGGCGCTTTGGTGGGCGACGCGCACCATGGCACAGGCCTTTGCGCCGCGGGGCATAAGGGTGAACGCCGTGGGCCCCGGGCCCGTATTGCCCAACGAACCGCAGGGCGAGGGTGGCTTTGCGACGGAAGTGGCGGGCGTACCTTTGAGGCACGCGGTTGGCGAGGATGAGATCGCTTCGGCCGTGCTCTATCTTGCGCAAGCTCGCAGCGTGACAGGGCAGATGATCGCCGTCGATGCCGGCCAGCATCTGGCATGGGAGACGCCCGACATCGTCGCCGGCAAGAGCAAAACGAAGCCTTAGCGGGTCAATCGGCGCTCGGCAGGCGGCGGATCGTAAATTCAATACGGCCGTCGGCGAGTTCGCGCCAGAACTCGATCTCGGTCATATAGGCGGCCTTCGGAAACTTCGAAAACCACTCGCGCGCTTTGTCGCGCGCCTCGGGGCGCGGCAGAGTGAAGGTCTCGCGCTGCCAGCCGCTTGCGCCTGGCTTCGCCCGCTCGCCGAAGCGGCGCGCAATGTCCGCTGGTGATTTACGCCCGGCGCTCATGTCATGCTCCTGCCGCAACATAACGGCGGGGCGAGCCTCAGCCAAGCGGATAGGCCGCTTCGACGACATAAGGACCGCCGCCGGTCGATGCGCGCGACGAAAACAGCACGAAGCGCGTCGCTTCGAAACGGCGCGACGAGAAGAAGCCGCGCGCCGCCAGATAGGCGGCGACCGCGGCGGCGGAAGCGTCGCGCAGCCGTGCCAAAGTGACGTGCGGCGTGAACTTGCGCTGTTCGGGCGGAATGCCGATGCGTCGCATGAGCCGTTCCTGCTCGGCCTGAAGTTCGACGAGCGGCGCGGCGGGCTTCGCCTTGGCGATGATGGCGCGTGGCCGGTCTCCGCCGAAGAAGTCGAGCCCTTCGAGGGTGACGGTGAACGGCCGGCGCTTGATCTGTTCGAGCGCGCCGGAAACGTCGCGTGCGGTGGCATCGTCGATGTCGCCGATGAAGCGCAAAGTGAGATGATAATTTTCGCTGTCGATCCAGCGTGCGCCGGAAAGGCCGCCGCGCAGCGCGGAGAGATCGAGCGCCAGATCGGAGGGAATTTCAAGGCCCGTAAACAGACGGGGCATGGAATCCTCCTTAAATCTCAGCGAATCGTCGCCATTGTGGACCGAATTCGCGCTTCGAGAAAGACTCGGGGGAACTCAGCTGCGCGGCAACCTCTGCAAGAACGCTTCGACCGTCGGCAGGATCGCAGCGACGATCGTCTTGACGCCGGACGCATTGGGATGCAAGCCATCGGCGAGCAAGAGATCGGCGTGGCCCGCGACGCCCTTCAGAAAGAACGGATAAAGCGGCGCGCGATAATTCGCCGCAAGTTGCGGGTAGATGGCATCGAAGGCCTTTTGGTATTCGGCGCCGAGACTCGGGCTCGCCAGCATTCCGGCGATCAGCACCTTGATGTGGCGGCCTTCGAGCGCAGCGATGATGCGGCTGAGCACATCCTTGGTGCGCGGCGGATCGAGACCGCGCAGCATGTCGTTGGCGCCGAGTTCGAGGATGACGCCCTCCGTTCCCTCCGGCACGCTCCAGTTCAGCCGCGCCAAGCCGTCCGCCGCCGTGTTGCCGGAGACGCCGGCATTGACGACATTCACGTCGTAGCCCGCTTTCCGCAAGGCCTTTTCGAGCACGACGGGGAAAGATGCATCTTGCGGCAAGCCATAGCCCGCCGTCAGGCTGTCGCCTAAGGCGACGAGTGTAATCGGCCGCGCGGCGGCCTCGGCGACGGACCCGAAAAGCGCCGGAATCGACAGCGCAAGTGCGAGCCAGGGCCGCAGGCGCGCGAGCATGGAAGAGATCATGGATAAGGCGGCGATCATATTGAAGGATGTCGAGCTCAGTCTCGGGCGCGGCGCGGCGCGCGTGCATATTTTGAAGCAGATCTCGCTCACCATAAAGTGTGGCGCGGCGATCGGCCTCACAGGCCCTTCCGGCTCGGGGAAATCGACGTTGCTCATGGCGATGGCCGGCCTCGAGCGGCCGAATTCTGGAAAAGTGGCGATCGAAGGCACCGAACTGACCGCACTCGACGAAGACCAATTGGCGCGCTTTCGCGGCGCGCGCATCGGAATCGTCTTCCAATCCTTTCATCTGATCCCGACCATGACGGCGCTTGAGAATGTCGCCATTCCTTTGGAGCTGGCGCGCGACGACAAAGCCTTTGCGCGCGCCGCCACCGAACTTTCGGCTGTCGGTCTCGAGGACCGTCTTAACCATTATCCCGCGGAACTTTCGGGCGGCGAGCAGCAAAGGGTGGCGCTGGCCCGCGCGCTTGCGCCCAATCCCGCGATCCTTCTGGCCGACGAGCCGACCGGCAATCTCGACGCCGAGACCGGCCAAGGCATCATCGATCTCATTTTCGCGCTAAAGCGGGCGCGCGGGCAGACATTGGTGCTCGTCACCCACGATCCTGCCCTGGCCGCCAGATGCGACCGGGTAATTGCTTTGAGGTCCGGACGGATTGAGGCTGGAGACCCTCCCGGCGCTCGCGCGCCGCGTGCCGCGCAATGAATGGCAAACGCGCCGTTAAGTCCATTCGCCCGCGCGCCCGCCTCGGGAAGATTTCGTGAAGCCTAACGGCCTTTAATTTTTGCGCCGCGATGGGCACAAGAAAAAAATCACGCGCCCTAATCAAAAGAATGGCCGTCAAATCCGCCTGAGTGATGCATGGTTGCGCTCAAGCAAGAGCCGGAATCCGCTACGCGGAATTTCGCGGATATAGCGAGCTGGGACAGATCGAGCGTCGCCGGCGCCGACGATCTGTTGCTGCCTTCCGCCGAACACGGGCATCCGATCGTCGATGCCGGTGACAGCGCGCCGCGCTTGCAGATCCCGCAAGCCGAGAAGCCGGACGCGGACCGGCTGGCGGCCCGCATCGTTCTCAACAATCCGCAGTGCGTCTATCGGATCGTCGGCGTGGACAACGCCGCCTATCGCGCCAAAATCGTCATGCTCTCGCACCAGATCGCGACCCTTTATACGACGCGCATCCCGCGCGTCGGAACGAGGTTGCTGCTCGGCAACCCCGGCCATTGTGCGACCGTACGGCGCGCGTTCGAGACGGGGTTCACGGTCGAATTCGACATCATGCTCGAAGCTCTGAGCGAAGACATGGAATTCTGCTAAAAGCCCCATAAGCGGCGCCACTTTCCGCGGCCCGGGCTTGGGCGTATTCATCCCGGCCATGTCCCGCATCGATTTACGCATCGATTCATATGCGCTTCGCTTGGCGCTGCGCGATTTTCGCGGCGGTCT
>JASHVQ010000174.1 GCA_030044485.1 Methylovirgula sp.
CTCGCCTCGATCATCGCTAACATCATCGCCTGCGCTTCGCCGACCGCGAGACCGCCGAGCGCATAACCGTCGAAGCCGAGGCCGACGAGGGCCTTGGCGCTTGCCGCGCGCAAGGCCGCGCTGGCCCCGCCCTGGACGATTCCAAAAAGCGCATGACCGGTCTGCGGATCGAAAGCGCGCTTGCTGCGCTCGGCCCAGCGCAGGGAAAGCCGCATGGCACGTTCGACTTCGGCCTCGGGCGCGGGCAGCCGCACACATTCGTCGAGCTGCATCTGGATGTCGGAGCCGAGCAGGCGCTGGATCTCGATGGCGCGTTCCGGCGAAAGATGCTGACGCGCGCCGTCGATATGCGACTGAAACGTGACGCCGGTCTCGTCGACTTTGCGCAGCTTGGCGAGCGACATGACCTGAAAACCGCCGGAATCGGTGAGAATGGGCCAAGGCCAATTCATGAAGCGATGCAGGCCACCGAGTTCGGCGATGCGCTCCGCGCCGGGCCGCAGCATCAGGTGATAGCAATTGGCCAGGACGACGTCGGCGCCGAGCGCGTGGACCTCCTCCGGATACATGGCCTTGACGCTCGCCGCGGTGCCGACCGGCATGAAGGCCGGAGTGCGGATCGGGCCGCGCGGCGTCGCAATCACGCCGCTGCGCGCCGTGCCGTCACGCACCTTGACGTCGAAGCAGAAGGACACGTCACGCTCCGGGAAAGAGCAGGCAGGCGTCGCCATAGGAATAGAATCGATATTCCGCATCGATTGCATGCCGGTAGGCGGCCTTCATCAGGTCGAGGCCGCAAAAGGCTGCGACCAGCATGAAGAGAGTCGAGCGCGGCAGATGGAAATTCGTGAGCAAGAGGTCGATCGCCTTGAACCTGTAGCCGGGCGTGATGAAAAGCGCGGTCTCGCCCGAAAAGGCAAGGATCTTTCCCTCATCGCTCGCCGCCGACTCGAGAAGCCGAAGCGATGTCGTGCCGACCGCCACGATCCGGCGGCCTTTGGCGCGCGCCGCGTTGAGGCGCGCGGCGGTCGCGGCGCTGATCTCGCCCCATTCGGCGTGCATGCGATGCGCATGTGTGTCGGCGGCCTTTACGGGCAGGAAGGTTCCGGGCCCGACATGCAGCGTCGCGTAGGCGATCTCGATGTTGCGCGCGGCGAGAGCCGCGAACAGCTCGGGGGTGAAGTGCAAACTCGCGGTCGGCGCGGCCACGGCGCCGCGGCGCTTGGCAAAGACGGTCTGATAATCGCTGAGATCGCGCCTGTCGGGCGGGCGGCGGGCCGCGATATAGGGAGGCAGGGGCATTTCTCCGAGCGCGTCGATCGCCGCGTCGAGCTTGTCGCCGGCGGCGGAAAAGCCGAGCAGAATTTCGCCGGCTTCGCCTTTTTCGAGAATTTCGGCTTCGAGGCAAGCGCCTTGCGGCCCGAAGATCAGCCGGTCGCCGGGCTTCACTTTCTTGGCGCCCTTGAGGAAGGCCAGCCAGCGCCCCGGCGCCAGAGGCTTATGCAACAGGACTTCGATCCTGGCGCGCGCTTCGCCGCGCACCCTAAGGCCTTCGAGGCGGGCGGGAATGACGCGCGTATCGTTGAGGACGAGCGCGTCGCCGGGCCGCAAAAGATCCGGCAAGTCGCAAATCGCGCGGTCCTCGATCTTGTTCGCGGCCTGCGGGTCGACGACCAGCAGGCGCGCCGCGTCGCGCGGCACGACGGGGCGCAGCGCGATGCGTTCGGGCGGCAGATCGAAGTCGAAGAGGTCGACGCGCATGGATTTGCGCCCAACTTTCTCGCGGCCATCTCCCCGATGATCCGGAAGCTCAGCTCAACGTCGCCGATATGATCTTGTCCGGATCCTTCACGGGCTCGCCGCGCTTGATCTTGTCGACATTCTCCATGCCGGAGACGACCTTACCCCAAACCGTATACTGCCGGTCGAGGAAACGCGCGTCGCCGAAGCAGATGAAGAATTGCGAATTGGCGGAATCGGGATTTTGCGCGCGCGCCATCGACACGGTGCCGCGCACATGCGGTTCGGCGCTGAACTCGGCCTTGAGATCCGGGTATTTCGAGCCGCCGGTGCCGGTACCGCGCGGACAACCGGTCTGCGCCATAAAGCCTTCGATCACGCGGTGGAAAACGATGCCGTCGTAGAATTTCTCGCCGACCAGCTTCTTGATATGGGCGACATGGGCGGGGGCGAGATCCGGCCGCATTTCGATGACCACTTTCCCCTTTGTCGTTTCAAGCGTCAGCGTATTTCCGGGTGCGGCCATGGGGTCCTCCTGAATTGGGGTTGCAATAATCGAAGCCGGCGCCGAGGTAAACTCCGGCTTCATCGGCGCGCCGAGATATGCTAGGTCTGTTCCGCCCCTATCCCGGCTTGTAGCCCATGACGCCCGACGCTGCCGCTCCAACCTCCGCAACGCCCGCGCCGGAAGGGACGCGCCGCGACTTTCTTTTTCTGGCGACCGGCGCCTTCGGCGTCGTCGGAACGGCGGCGGCGCTCGTGCCGCTCGTCGCGCAGCTCGAGCCCGACGCTTCGACGATCGCGGCCGGCGGCCCGGTCGATGTCGATCTGAAGCCGGTTGCCCCCGGCCAGATGATCATCGTGCGCTGGCGCTCGCGCCCGGTGTTCATCGTCAACCGGCCCGATAAGCTGCTTTCGACCCTGCAATCGCCGCAGCTCGTCTCGCTTTTGTCGGATCCCGATTCGCAAAATCATCAGCAACCGGATTACGCGCAGAATTGGCATCGCTCGATCAAGCCCGAATACGGCGTGCTGGTCGGCATCTGCACGCATCTCGGCTGCATTCCGCAATTCTATCCGAATCCGAGCCCGACCACGCCCACCGCCGCATGGCTCGGCGGTTATTTCTGCCCCTGTCACGGCTCGAAATACGATCTCGCGGGGCGCGTCTATAAGGGCGTTCCCGCGCCCTACAATCTGCCCGTGCCGCCTTACCGTTTCGTCAACGATACGACGCTGCGGATCGGCGAAAACCCGCCCGACAGCTCCTACGATTTCGACTCGATCATCCAGCTCTGAAGCGCCTTGGCATGCGCCTATTTGGCGTCGGCGGCGATTTGCATCTTCACGATCTTGTCCGGATTCGTGACCATTCCGTCATTGTCCTTGTCGCCCTTCTTGATTTTGTCGACGACATCCATGCCCGAGACCACTTGCCCGAAGACCGTGTATTGGCCGTCGAGGAAATCGGAATCGGCGAGACAGATGAAGAATTGCGAATTGCCGGAATTCGGATCTTGGGCGCGCGCCATGCCGACCGCGCCGCGCTTGAACGGCAGGTTGGAGAATTCGGCCGGCACGTCGGGCAGATCGGAGCCGCCCGTGCCGGTGCCGGTGGGATCGCCGGTCTGCGCCATGAAGCCGTCGATCACCCGGTGGAAGACGAGGCCGTTGTAGAAGCCGCGCTTGGTCAACGTCTTGATCTGCGCCACCGTCTTCGGCGCAATGTCGGGGCGCAGCAGAATGGTGATGCGTCCGTCCTTGGTGTCGAGATAGATCGTATTTTCGAGATCCGAGGCGGCGGCGAGCGGCGCCGCGAGAAAAGCGAAAGCGAGGGCGAGGAAGAGGCTGCGTCGGTTCAAGCGCATGGGTCGTCCTTGGGCTATTTTGCGCCGCGCTTGGCGGCGATGGCGGCGGCGACAGGCTCGGGCACGAAGCTCGACACGTCGCCGCCGAGCAGAGCGATTTGGCGGACCATTGTCGCGGCAATATGACGGACGCCGGGGGAGGCGGCGAGAAACACCGTGGGAATTTCAGGCGCGAGTACGGCGTTCATGCCGGCCATTTCCATCTCATAGTCGAGATCGGTGCCGTCGCGCAGGCCGCGCAGCAGAAAAGTCGCGCCCGCCTGCCGCGCCGCCGCCACCGCGAGACCGGAAAAACTCAGGACCGAAAGTTTGCAGGTCTTGGCCACGGAAAGCTTGGCGCAGCATTGGCGCGCAAGCGCGGCGCGCTCGTCGGGCCGAAAGAGCGGCGTCTTGTCGGGATGCGTGCCGATGGCCACGACGAGCTCGTCGCACAGCGCCGCGGCGCGGGCGATAATGTCGATATGCCCATTGGTCAGCGGATCGAACGAGCCGGTATAGAACGCCCTGCGGATCATGCCCCTATCTAGCGGAGCGGGGGGGCGGCGGCAATCAGGCCTCGCCGCCGTTGCCGCCTTCGTCCTCGCCGATGCGTTCGACGCCGACGACGCGCTCGCCGTCCGCCGTGTTGAAGACGATGACGCCCTGCGTGGCGCGCCCAGCGACGCGAATGTCTTCCACCGGGCAGCGGATCAGGCGCCCGCCGTCGGTGACCAGCATGATCTCGTCGCTTTCTTCGACGGGCATGGAGGCGACGAGCGGGCCGTTGCGCTGATTGACCGCCATGGCGACGATGCCTTTGCCGCCGCGGCCCGTAATCCGGTATTCGTAGGACGACGTGCGCTTGCCGTAGCCTTTCGAGGAGATCGTCAGAATGATCTCCTCGGCCGCCGACATTTGCGCATAGCGCTCCGGAGCGAGCGGGGCGGCATCCTCGGCGTTCGGCTCCTCGGCCAAAATCTCCGCCGCTTAGGTTGTCTCAGCAGATTCTCCCGCTGGTTCGCCGGCGATGGCGCGGCGCATCTTGACATAGACGGCGCGCTCGCCGCTCTCGGCCTCCATATGGCGCAGGATGGCGAGCGAGATCACCCGGTCGCCTTCGCCGAGCGCAATGCCGCGCACGCCCATCGAATCGCGCCCCTTGAAAACCCGCACGTCGGTGACCGCGAAGCGGATACATTGGCCGTTGGCGGTGGTCAGCAGCACGT